>NZ_JBHIND010000056.1:0-69291 GCF_042194695.1 Bartonella sp. CM86QHHN | reverse complement strand
GTCAATATCATTTTTTATTTTTTTTAAATAAAATAACCCAAACTTTACCAATAAAATATTGAACAAAAAATCCTATTTCAAAACATTATTGGAAAAATAAGAAGCGTATAAAACTTTCATGCCTGATAGCGGCGGCTTTCAGATTATAATACCCTCCCCTCACAACGATTGTAACTTTTCTTACATATCGCAAGGATGTCATGTAAAAAGCTAAAGATAGAGTACATATTATATAATCACCATTGCATAAATATCTTACACGCTTTATGCTTTTCCATGGGAGCAAAAGGAAGATGTCAATGTCATCTAAACTGACGCGTAACCAAACATTGGTTTTAAATACTTTAAAAAATGCAAAAGGGCCTTTAAGTGCTTATGCGATTCTCAATCACTTACGCGAAGAAGGTTTTCGCGCACCTCTCCAAGTTTATCGTGCGTTAGAAAAACTCGTACAGTTAAAGTGTATTCATCGTCTTGAAAGTGTAAATGCCTTTATGGTCTGTTTACACCCTGAAAACTGTCAACATGAACTTACAACGTTTATAATTTGCGAAAACTGTGGCACAGTCAACGAAATACAAGATCAAACGATTGTATCAAGTTTAAAACAGATGGTTCAAGCGGTTGACTTCCAAGCACACAAAAGCACCCTAGAAGTACGAGGTCTTTGTAAAAAATGCGCAATAAAATAAGACCGCTAACTTGAAAACAAGATCTCTAGCTTGCAAGTTTATATATTTAGCATTATGTACCAGGGATCGCCTTATTGTTTGAAAAGCTCTTATCGTCCGTGCATGTATATCACCCGATCTTAGTGATGGGTTTATTATATTCATTGGAACATAAATATTGAAAGTATAAAATCATGTCCGTAGCTGAGACAATTTTTTCAACCAAAAATTTCAATAAAACGCAACAAAAGAAAGTAATCAAGGCTCTTCTTATTGTCTTTGCACTTTTTGTGCTTTGGTTTAGCTACAAATGGATAACGCAATGGCGTTATATGCTATCCACTGAAGATGCCTATGTGCAAGGAGATATAGCCGCTATTGCGACTAAATTAAATGGATATATTGAAAAAATTGCCATTAAAGCCAACCAAGTTGTAAAAAAGGACGACGTTTTATTTTACTTAGACAATGGTGATTATCAAATAGCCTTGGATCAAACAGAAGCGCATCTTGACACACAGAAAAAAACACTTCTACGCATTGATGCACAAATCACAGCCGCTCATAGTGCTTTAGATGATGCAAAAGCGCAAAAAGCAGCCGCTTCAGCCATAGCAACCAATGCACAACTCACCTTAAAACGTGTAACAGAACTGAAAGCCAGTCGTTATGCCCCTCAATCTGATGTTGATGATGCCAAATCAGCTTATGAACAAGCTATCGCAAATGTTAACCGTGCAGATGCACAAATCGCTGCAGCACGCGCCAATATTCGAGTGCTAGAAGCACAACGAAGTGAAACAGAAAGCCAAACAAAGAGTTTAGAACTTTCGCGTGAAAAAGCACAACGTGACTTTGATTCAACCATTATACGCGCGCCATTTGATGGAATCATAGGAAATTTAACAGCAAAAACGGGAGATTTTGTTGTAAATGGCCAACGTCTTGCAGCATTAGTCCCCATCCATGCACTTTATATTGAAGCAAACTATAAAGAAACACAGTTGCAAAATATTCATGCGGGACAAAAGGCTTATATTTCTGTTGATGCCTTCAAAAAGGAGGTCTTTACAGGAACAGTGCTCTCTATTTCACCCGCAACAGGTGCTGTTTTTTCTCTTCTTCCTCCACAAAACGCTACCGGTAACTTTACAAAGATTGTCCAACGCATTCCCGTACGTATTTCTATTCCAGAAGAAGTCTTAAAGACCGGACATATCCGAGCAGGAATGAGTGTTTCAGTAGAAGTTGATACACGTACAAAACCACAAGATAAAAGTCTCTTATAATAACAAGCAAATGACCTCATTATTATGACATCTTCAATACCAAAGCCCATACAGTCTCAAGAGCGCATAGAAATCCGTAACATTGTGATTTTCATAGTTATGGCCTTTGGCATGTTCATGGCGATTTTGGATATACAAATCGTTGCCTCCTCTTTAGCCGAAGTTCAAGCTGGTCTTTCTGCAAGCTCTGAAGAAATTTCATGGGTTCAAACCTCCTATCTCATCGCTGAAGTCATCATGTTGCCCCTTTCTGGATTCTTAGGAAGATTGCTTTCAACACGTGTTTTCTTCACCATATCAGCGATCGGGTTTACGATTACTTCTGTTCTTTGTGCAACAGCAACATCTATTGGAGAGATGATTATCTACCGTGCATTGCAAGGTTTTATTGGTGGAGGAATTATCCCAAGCGTTTTTGTCGCCTCTTATGTTCTTTTTCCTCCTTCTAAACGCCCAATTGTTACCCCTATTGTTGGACTAGTCGCAACATTAGCCCCCACTATTGGTCCAACGGTCGGAGGTTATCTTTGTCATATCTTATCATGGCACTGGCTTTTTCTCATTAATGTGCCTTTTGGGATTATCATTTCAATTCTCGCTTGGAAATTGATTGATTTTGATAAAGCAAATCCATCTCTCATGGCTAAATTTGACTGGTTGGGGCTCATTTCTATGGCTGTTTTTCTAGGAACTTTAGAGTATGTACTAGAAGAAGGCGCACGTCATGATTGGCTGAATGATAGGCTGGTTCGGAATTTGTTCATTATCATGATTCTTGCTGCCGCCTTGTTCTTCTGGCGTGCTTTTACAGCAAAAGAACCCATTGTAGATCTCTCTACTTTTTCTAATTTTAATTTTTCAGCTGCATCCATTTTTTCCTTTTCACTGGGGATAGGTCTTTATGGACTCACGTATCTTTATCCTGTCTATTTGAGCCAAATCCGCCATTACGATGCCCTTATGATTGGAGAAACATTGTTTCTTTCAGGATTCGTCATGTTATTAACGGCTCCCCTTGCAGGATTCCTTTCAGCACGAATGGATGCACGTTTAATGATGGCAATAGGACTTTTTGGTTTTGCAATAGGCACTTGGATGGCAAGCACTATCACAGATAAGTGGGATTTTTGGCAGCTTTTTTGGCCGCAAGTTTTCCGTGGTGCTTCTGTAATGTTATGTATGGTTCCTATTAATAATATTGCCTTGGGAACACTCCCACCAGAACGAATGCAAAATGCTTCTGGACTCTTTAATCTCACACGGAATCTAGGTGGTGCTGTAGGGCTTGCCATTATCAGCACGCTCATGACAAAACGCACAGACTTCCATTATGAACGAATAGCCGAAACCCTTAACCACGCAAACAGACAAGCAACTGAAATGCTTTCAAAGCTTATTTTATTATTCAAAACAGAAACCTTTGATTCCTATACCCTGGCTCTTTCTCAATTGTTTAATATGGTACGCATACAAGCAATGATTATGGCTTTTAGTGATATTTTCTTTATCATAACCATCATCTTTGGTGTTTTGACATTTATGACCATGTTTCTCAAAAAAATACCACCTCTCATGGATTCACCACCAAATCACTAAGCTTAATTACAATTGAGAAATATTTTTTATCCTTATCACTTTCCTCGCTTCCTATGCACTTTATCTTTTCTCAAGAGACAGTATAAATAAATACGTGATTTTAAATGATTCTTCTGATAAAAATTCTTTTCAATGCGGGCTCTTTACGCACTTTTAAAATAACGTCTCGCATACAAAAATTGTTTTAGATGATAGGTAAACAACGATCTTACCTAACGTGCTCCACACTATAAAGATAAAGCTGCTATTTCTATAAGATTTTTGATTTATCACCATAAGGCACAAAAGATTAAAAGATTCTTTGCCCTTTACTCTTTTGAGTCTTACAAGAATATTCATAAAAGATTTATGATTCTTGTGATTTTTATTCACGCACCTATTTCTCTTATAATGTGTAGGACAACGTTTTTTGATTCTGAATGCAAAATTTTACATGAAAAAATCATTTTGTATTTGATCCTCTCATGCCAATTGCAAAACGATTTACCTTTATAGCAAAAAAGTAATGATATATTTTTTTCAAAAAAGCTGCTTTTAAACATGTAATTTTATTTTTTACACTCTTTAAAAAAGCTGATACTTACAATTTTGATTCTACTGCTACATATTTTTCTTTCTTAAGCCCCTTCTCTTTCAACAAGAGCTGAAATTGTATAAAATTTCTCAAAATATCTCTCTATTGAATCAATCAAAACCATTCCCTTGCACATAAAAAGCAAAGAAATAAAAACTGTTTAAGAAAAAAGTAAAACATCCAACCGTTTTGATGCAAGATTTATCAACGATATTGAAAACTGGAAAACTGTATGATGATAGCGACTTTAAAAGAACACAAGACAACTCAAAAATCAGGTTCCTTCAGTATTATAAAATAAGACACTATTTCAAAAAATGAGCTTAAAATATATTCTTACTCACTGAACTGAAATTATCAAAAATAAGAAACCAGCCATATAATAAAATCGCAATACAACTCCCCAAAAACTTTGTGCCGCTAAATACTTTGGCTCTAGCCAAAACAGTATGCTCTCCTCAATGCCAGCTGTTAAAAAACAAATAAACACTATCTTCAAGCCACTTTATGATGCTGAAAACGATTTGAAACTTCTCGTTCTCCACTAGGAACCAAAGTGCCATAACACCCAGAAAGATAATGTGGTATCAGTTCCAACGCTTGAAAGCGATGCTTTTCGTAAGGACCAGGCATTGCCAAATTTTCTGTTAAACTATTTGAAAAGCCAAAACGTTGATAAAATTCAAAATCCCCTACCAGCAAAATGGCGCCATATCCCAATTTTTTTGCCGTTTCAATTGCATGGCGGACTAAAATTGATCCTATTCCCATACCAGCACATTCAGATGCAACAGCCAAGGGGCCCAAAAGTAAAGCATGTTGTGTTTTATTTTTTCTTTTAGAAAAAGAAACATGCCAAAGACGGACACTTCCCACAAGCTCTCCCAGAGCATTTTTAACCACAAAAGAAAGCCCTTGAGCAGCTAACCGACCACGACGTAAAGCCTCTGATGATTTACGTTTACGTCCACACCCCATCGTTGAATCAAGCAAAATTTCTCGATAAGGCTTATCGGTTTCTTGCTCCAATAAAAGTGTAAAACATGCCCCATCTTTTGTTTGAAAGTTCATCATGTTCATCTCAATGACCGCCCTCTTATAGCGCCATGACGAGCATAGCAAAAAGTCTAAAAAACTATAGTTAAAAGGAAACCTCAGATTACATATGATCGTAAAGGCTCAAAACCATTAAAAGCAACCGATGCGTAAGTTGTTGTGTAAGCACCCGTTCCATGAATCAATATTTCATCTCCTATCGTTAGGGATAGAGGAAGCGGATAAGGTGTTTTTTCATAGAGAACATCTGCCGAATCGCATGTTGGTCCCGCCAAAATACAAGGCTCCATTACCTTATCATCATGAGGTGTCTCAATAGGATAACGAATGGCTTCATCCATAGTCTCAGCAAGACCATTAAATTTTCCAATATCAAGATAAACCCATCGTACATTATCATTATCAGCTTTTTTAGATATTAGAATAACTTCTGTACGAATAACACCAGCATTGCCAACCATCGCACGTCCTGGCTCAATAATCGTCTCAGGGATACGATTACCAAAATGCTTTTTCAATGAATCAAAAACTGCTGTACCATAAGCTTGTTCTGTAGGGACATCTTTCAAATAACGGGTTGGAAAACCGCCTCCCATATTCACCAACCTTAGTGAAATGCCTTCTTGTTCCAAGCGCTTAAAAACTGTAGAAGCATCCGATAAAGCACGATCCCACGCACTCAAATCAACCTGCTGAGATCCAACATGAAAAGAAACACCGTAGGCTTGCAAACCCAATTGGTGTGCCCGTCTTAGAACATCAACCGCCATAGCTGGAACACAACCGAATTTGCGTGACAATGGCCACTCTGCACCTTTGCCATCGGTAAGAACACGGCAAAAAACACGTACTCCTGGAGCAACACGCGCAATTTTTTCCACTTCTTCAACACAATCAACAGCATAAAGTGAAACTCCCAATGCATATGCTCGTGCAATATCACGCTCTTTTTTAATCGTATTCCCAAAAGAAATACGCTCTGGCGTTGCACCTGCTTTTAAAGCCATTTCAATTTCTGCAACAGAAGCCGCATCAAAAGAAGATCCTAAAGAACTCAGCAAACGCAAGATTTCAGGAGCTGGATTTGCCTTTATTGCGTAAAAAATACGAGACTGCGGCAGAGCTTTTTCAAAATTTAAATAGTTATCACGAACAACATCAAGGTCAACAATTAAGCATGGACCTTCAGAACGATGTGTTGCAAGAAAATCGCGAATACGTTGCGTTGCCATCTGCAATTCTCCTTGAGGGAACGCTCCCCCACTCTATGCTTAGACAGCCAAAGCTGCCAAAAGCTAAAGGACAAAAAACACACAACAACCATCCCCATTCTGATTACAAAAAACCAGAAATTAGCATTGCATGCTGCGAAAGAACAGCGCGAAACCGCGTTATTCTATTTTATATGCCTTTTTGATTGGAGTTGAGAAAACCACTTCCGCACTGAAGGCAATGAGGTGTGCCTCTATAGTTATCCCAGCATTTAAAAGCTGGAAGACACCAGAAAGGCCCGCACCGTCGTTGCTTCAAGATGTCCTCATTCTTGCAATTGGCTGTAAGAATGACTGGAGCGGTTAGTTCCAGGTACCGTACCGGTTAATCTCACCATTTGAGAACCAGCGGACACCCACAGGCACGTGCGACTTTGGGCAAGGCAACCTATAAAACGAATTCTTTCTCATTTCAATCATTTTTTTAATTTTAAACATTTTTTAATTCTTAAAGATAAAATGATGCGAAAAAACAACACTCTCCCCCAGACAAAGCCATCCATCCGCTTTCATGAGATCACACCCTTACATTATCCGTACAACATAAATCACTGTCTTGCGTTTAAAGCCCCTCGTTTCTTTACCCTATTCTATCTCCTAATATCTGCAGCAGAAAATAACGCAAATAAATTACTCAAAACATTAATTTATAATGATAATTTATTATTGTACCCTTAAACAAAAATCCCATTATAAAATCCTCTTATTTCAACCCTCTTACAATGAATCAATTAAAATCATTCTTTTGCGCATCACAAATAAAAAACAATTGAAAAAAGGAGTACCTCTTATATATCCTCTCAAATGCAAAGATGACCAACATTGAAGACTGAGGATAGTAACGACTGAAGCACCATAGTCTTTAAAGATAACGTGTCCTTCCCCCAACAAAACACCATTATCTTTCTCATTTACATCCTAAAAAACATCCCTACTTCCACATTCATTTCACAGCATCGCTTAAGCAAAATATCATGAAGAATTCCCCGTATAATATAGCTTGTATGATATAGATCAACTACATCTCACCCTCTTGATACTTATGAAATTAAAAACAAACGCTCCCATTCTATCTGCCAACTCCCAATATTGCAGAAACTCCTACATTGAAATGTTTCATAACACCTTATCTAAAATGATTTTTGTCCACACGTTACTCCCATTTGCAACGTACAAGTGAATGAATTTTACGCGATTCGTTCTCATCTAATCTGAAAGCAACAAAGTTCACAATATTGAACTCTTTTATTCAAATGAAAATAAATTATCATTATAAATTAATGTATTATATTAAATTCTGAAATCATAAACTCCTATTATCATTTTATTTTTCCACCTAGCACCTGCTTTTTCATCTCCTCTTATTAATCACATCTTATTCATACGCTTTTCTCTTAAACTATAATCTCCCTCCTCTGCGCTGTTGGTGAACGGCTTTTCTATTTTTAAATGAAAAGTATTTGAAAACTCAATCCTATAAGTCAAGGAGAGCGAACAATCTATAATGATTATTTATAAGTCAAATAATTTAATATAAACAAAAAGACCGAATAATATCCGGTCTTATGAAATATTTTTCTACCAATATAAAAAACTCTTCTCTCTTAAATTTAAGAGAAAAACGCTACAACTTAAAACTCTACACTACGATATCCTTATGTCCCTTGATGAGAATCAATTGCACGCAACTTCAACAATTGAAATTGCCTATGGCGCTCACGAAAGCGCTCTCTATCGGCTTCACTACGCGTGTTATAACAAGCATCACAGGAAACACCTTCCTCATAATGAGGCGATAATTTGCTTTCAGCATTAAGAGGAGAACGACACGCGCGACATAATTCGCGTCCACATTCTTCAAGACCATGTTGAACAGAAACACGCTCATCAAAAACAAAACACTCACCCCACCATAAACTTTTCTCTTTTGGAATTTTTTCTAAATATTTTAGAATACCTCCTTTTAGATGGTAGACTTGCTCATAACCAAGATCACGAACATAAGCTGTTGATTTTTCACACCGAATACCACCTGTACAAAACATGGCAATTTTCTTTTTTTTCTTTAACTCAGCCTCATGTTTACGCACCCATTCAGGAAATTCGCGAAATGTTTTAATCTGCGGATCAATCGCTCCTTGAAAACTCCCTATCGCATATTCATAGTCATTCCGTGTATCGATTAAAATTGTCTCTTCATCTTGAATAAGAGCATTCCAATCTTCAGGATCGACATAAGTACCAACAACTTTTAGCGGATCAACCCCTTCAACCCCCATTGTCACAATCTCTTTTTTCAACCGCACTTTCATGCGATGAAAAGGCATTTTTGATGCCCATGAATATTTAATCTCCGGCGTTTGAAACGCTGGCTCAGCCGTAATAAAATCCACCAATGCCTCAATCGCATCACAAGAACCAGCAACTGTTCCATTAATGCCCTCTTGTGCTAAAAGCAGAGTGCCTTTGATATCCTTTGCTTGACATAAATCCTGCAAAGGTTTTTGTAATTGATGATAATGCTTCAAATCTGCAAAGCAATAAAGTGCAGCAACTTTAAAATTCTTTTCCATGTGTTTTGCCATAACGCGCGTTTCATTCAATTTCAAGATTTATTCATGTACTCTTTAACATATTGTGCTTAATCAAACGATACAAATAATATCATCTCCAAGAAGAAAAAATATCATGTGCCAAAAAAGAGAAAAGCTTTTATTATATCTCCAAGGACAAACTGTCATACCTGTTTTACTCATTGACAATCTACAAAGTGCTGTACCTTTAACACGCGCTCTTGTCAAAGGTGGATTAAAAACAATTGAGATCACCTTGCGAACACCAAATGCCCTCAAAGCAATTCAGAAAATCATACAAGAAGTCCCTGAAGCAATTGTTGGAGCCGGCACAATTCTCAACACAACACATTACGAACAAGCCGAACAAGCAGGCGCAAAGTTTATTGTAAGCCCCGGATTATCCAATGAACTAATCAATTGTGCAAAAAATAGTGAAATTCCCCTTCTTCCCGGTGCAATGACCCCAAGTGAACTCATGCAAGCATTAAACAAAGGCTATTCATATCTTAAATTTTTCCCTGCTGAAGCTGCTGGGGGTATTTCCTTCATCGAAGCTTTAGCATCTCCCTTCTCTGATATCCGGTTTTGCCCAACAGGCGGTATTACACAAAAAAGTGCAACACAATGGCTCCAACTGCCCAATGTCTTCTGCGTTGGAGGTTCTTGGATAGCGCCCCAAAAACTCATTGCAATAAGTGATTGGGATTCGATTACTGCATTAGCATATACCGCATCACAACTTCCTTCTCTCTCGAAAAAAGCTCTTTCTACAATATAATGTAATGTGCAAGAATATCAGTCCCTTCAACAAGACCAAAGCTTTCACACATCCTTGCGCAATCTTTTAACATCGTCATAAAACCATAAATCATCACCCGATCTTCATCAGGATGAATTTTGCGAGTTCTATTGTTTCAAAGCCGCTTGTTTCAAAAAAGCACCCACTCTCCATAACAGTTGTAATACGCCCCATATGCTCAGAAAGCTCACAAGTAGTCATAGGATAAAATTTCAGCTGTTGTGCATATGCCCCACAATGAGTGGATCTTGTTACAAAGAGGAAACGAGATCTTTTGCATAAATTAACTCATTCTTTTCGCGCGTTATTTAAATAAGGACAACTTCTGAAAATTTTCATAAATGTCAGGATCACGAATAAAGCTTGCAAAAGGAAAAAACCCCGTACCGGTTTGAAAGAAGATAAAGCATCAACTTTCCCACTCATTACTCCACAAAAGCGCGCTCTACAACATAAGTAGCAGGAGCATTATTGGCCCCTTCAACAAGACCAAAGCTTTCACACATCCTTGCGCAATCTTTTAACATAGCCATGGAACCACAAATCATCACCCGATCTTCATCAGGATGAATTTTAGGAAGGCCTGTTGTTTCAAAAAAGTCCCCACTTTCCATCACAGTTGTAATACGGCCCATATGCTCAGAAGCTTCACGAGTCGTCATAGGATAAAATCTCAACTGTTGTGCATACTCTCCAATGAGTGGATCTTGTTGCAAAGAGGAAACAAGATCTTTTGCATAAATTAACTCATTTTTTTCGCGCGTTGTTTGAATAAGGACAACTTCTGCAAATTTTTCATAAGTTTCAGGATCACGAATAAGGCTTGCAAAAGGAGCAATCCCCGTCCCAGTTGAAAGAAGATAAAGACGTTTTCCAGGAATAAGAGCATCAAGAACCAGCGTTCCTGTAGATTTTTTACGCATGAGAACTGTATCACCAATTTTAACTTTTTGGAGATGCTCGGTTAAAGGTCCCCCTGGAACTTTTATCGAAAAAAACTCAAGCTGTTCATCCCAGAAGGGACTTGCAATCGAATAAGCGCGATAAATCGGCTTTTCTGCATTTGGCAAACCGATCATAACAAACTCACCCGAACGAAAACGAAAACTTTCCGGACGATTCAGACGGAATTTAAATAACCGATCTGTATAGTGACAAACCTCTTGGACAGTAAGGGCGAACACATTCTCAGGAATCGGAAAATTTGCAACGCTGCTGATGCTTGACGGAACATTGGTAGCAGACGTATTCATACTCTTCCCCATATCTTTATTGAACGTTAAATTTCGAATCCCTGACGTGATATAATCCTTGTATAATCATCTGCCAACAATTTTCTTAAACCAAAAGCCTTAAGATTAACACTTTTATGTCAAAATTAATCGAATGAAAAAAATGTGAATACAAATCATATTCAAAGAGAAACAAAAACATTGAGTGTTAAGCAATCACGGTACTCTTTTCCACTTTAACACATAATGCATAGTATACAGTGTACCGCTACAACACTTTATTCTCTTTGCAAAATTTATAACCGAAAACCTTAAAATTAAGAGAGAAAAAACATCTGTGGATTGAACGATAAACGCACGACTCCACAACAAAGTTTTCGGCATTACATCCATTGTTTTCTTTACTGACCTTTTTTACACTGCCCTTTCCATAAATAAATGAGTCGAACACCCTCTATAAGCGATAAAATTGATTTCACTTAAAACCGATCAAATGATAAAAAGCAAATATCGTATTCCCGCTTCATCTTGAAAAGAAATAATATCCAAATCAACAGTTTTTAATGTATCAGAAAGTGTTTACACATTGTTTTCCATTTAACAAAAAATAATTTTAAGTGCATGAGACAACATCCAAAATTGCACAGATGAGTAATCTTCCCCCTCATGGTAGAAAACTTGTAATGCATTGATTTAACGTGGTTAATTTAATCATTTTACCTTCTCTAAATAAGAAGCCAATGCAATATTTAATCAAAACAATCACACCAGCAATAATAGTCTAACATTGCACTCTTCAAAATGATACAATACAATAAATTATGTTTATTTTTTTATATGCCTAAACGAGGGCAAATAAGTAAAAAAGTCTATGTTTTACAAATCATTAGAAGATACCATGTTGATAACAACACAAATAAAACTAAACTATCTCTTATATCCAGAGTACCATTTTACATAAAAAACGACTTTAATGGCAGCATAGGCTTCTTAATGATTTTGACCATAGCAAATAGTGTCTTTCCCCTATATCGTAAAGAACCTCAATGAAACAACCAAAAAACTCCGTATTTCACGAACACAGATAAGCTTTTAAAATGAACAAATCCGTTAATGATGAAATAAATACATCACTCTATACAGCTGTAGCAACCATCGATGTCAGTGCCATTGTTGCCAATTATATCACTTTAGCCAAACGTGTAGCTCCAACACAATGTTCAGCAGTTGTAAAAGCAAATGCCTATGGATTAGGAGCTCACAAAATTGCTCCTGCCCTTTATCAAGCTGGTTGTCGCACTTTTTTTGTCGCCCAAATCAGAGAAGCACTCCAATTAAAAAGCATTTTACCATCAAATGTCACAATTGCCATTCTGAATGGACTTCCACACTTAGCAGAAGAGTTTGTCGCACAATCTGGTATTGTTCCTGTTCTAAACTCTTGGAATGCCATTGAAAATTGGCAAAAAATTTGTCAAAAAAAAGATAAAAAATTTCCAGCAATTGTTCAAATCGATACCCATATGAACCGATTAGGACTGGATCAAAAAGAATTACAAAAACTCATCAAACACCCTACAATTTTCGAAAAAGCAGAAATAAAATATATTCTTAGTCATCTTTCTAACGGAGAAGATGATACCCACCCATCAAATTATGCCCAATTGACTTCTTTCAAAACGATCCTTGCGCAATTGCCTGCTTGCAAAGTTTCCTTTGCCAATTCTGGAGGTATCTTTCTAGGATCAGATTTTTATTTTGATCTTGTTCGTCCAGGCATTGCACTTTACGGAGTTGATCCGCGGGGAAAACACCCATCACCTTTGAAACCTGTTTTAAAACTTGAAGCCCAAGTCATTCAAAGCCGCGTTGTTGATATAGGAGCACCTGTTGGTTATGCAGAAAGCTTTATAACCAACAGACCAAGCACTCTTGCAACCATTTCTATAGGCTACGCAGACGGCTGGCTCCGTACTCTTTCGAATAAAGGAACTGTTTATTTCAACGGGCACAAACTTCCCATGGTTGGGCGGGTTTCTATGGATTCCATTATTGTAGATACGACCGATCTTGAACAAAAACCTCAAACTGGTGACTGGGTAGAACTCATTGGTCCCCATCAAACACTTGAAAAAGTATCTATAGATGCCGATACCCTTCCCAATGAAATTCTAACATCTCTTGGCTCCCGCTATAAATACATTTACACATAAAAACTCTTTAGCCATAAAGAAATAAATTGATAAAAATCATCATTTTAGAAAATTGAGGGGCTTTTACAAAAGATTTTACAACAATCAACCACATAGAATGGTCATAGATACCGTACATTCACAGAAATCTCAAAACAGACAAGTTAATGGACTGTTTTATGGAAGTAGCTTTCATCTAAAATACAAAAACTTAGCCTTTCCCCATAAATTGACAAAAAAGAATCTACTACAAAGTTTTTAAAATTAATTTCCCAATTAAAATCATTCGCTTGCATACCACAACCTAGACTATGTGTAGATAAAAATGATTTAAGAAAAGAATAATGCTTCTAATGAACCGCCTCAAATACCAAAGGCTGTAAGCAGCACCTACGAACTGGCAAAGTGTATGATAGTGCCAACTTCCTTCTTCATAGAGCATAAAGATTGGGGAGCTCTCAATGGATTTACCCTTACACCATTCACAAGCGCCGTCGCGAAATGGGATTAGGAGCGAAATATCTCTTTAAAACAAACATGTGAATTAACAACCCAAGTATATTCTTTTTGGAGCGTTCTGTTTTACATGAGGATCATTCCCCCACTAAAGAACACAATAAATAAAAGTATGGAGCAATATGTAATCCCCATTATTAAAAAATATTGCTTTAAATGCTTTTGAAAGCCGCAAAGCTGAATTAAGAGGAGATGACAAACTGAGGATTGATTTTCACCTTTACAGCTTTACATTTTCCAAAATGAGATTGTCTTCCAGTTTCAAAGGTTACGTCAACAGAAATACGCAATCCCCCGCCCTCATCTGACAGACAGCAGAAACTACTCATAAAGCTCTTTTTTTCTCAATCTCTGACTCAAAACATGTCGCTGCGTTAAGTTTGGATGTTGATTTACAGGTAACAGCGAAAGAACACGGGCTCTTAGAAAAACAGCGCCGTAAAGTCACAAACTGACTTGCAATGAAGTGGAAAGATGTGCCGGCTTTTATAAGATACCTTGTAAAAAACAACCATAATACATTTGGCTTTACGTTTGCTCATTCTGACAGGTGTTCTTACATATTTTTGCGTCATATTTATAAACAGCAGATTAAAGAGAAATATTTAGACAATTCTTGACTCGAAAAGATGCAACAACAGAGTTTCGCGTGTCTTTATCATCAAAAACACTAAAATTGATTTTATTCTTTCTACAACCGGTCGTCGTCACCCTAGTGAGAAGGAGTATATCACAACACATGCAACAGACGTGACCTATCCCCCGTAGGTTTCGCTCTCGTTTACATGAATTAGCTGGCTAGACCAATGCCACCTAGTCACTAAAACCATGTCATACGGTAGAAAGCAAAGGAGAGCATGCCTATTGCCGACAAAATACGGCTTTTTGTCGACTTTTTCGATTTTGCTCATGTTATAAAAAACAATGCAAAATTCTAGAAAATAGACAAATAATTCCATAGTAACATGATCAACAAGTACAAACCCACACAAAATGTGTGGGCTTTTTTGTTTATGCAAATAAACAAATTAAATACATATTTGTTATTTAATAGGTATTTCCCAATGGCGGACACGAACAAATGAGCATTTTGTCTCCCGCAACATTATCAATACGCGATACAGGAGGCCAATATTTATTGGCTGGATCAAGAGAACTGTTGGGAAAAGCAGCTTCTTGTCGCGAATAGGGTCGTGCCCAAGCATCATCTAAAGTATCTGCCACTGTATGAGGGGCATTCACCAATGGATTATTGTCTTTTGGCCAACCCCCATTCCCAACTTTTTTCGCTTCTTCAGCAATAGAGAGTAAAGCATCACAAAAACGATCAATCTCTGCTTTTGGTTCTGATTCCGTCGGCTCAATCATTAAAGTTCCCGGAACAGGGAACGACATCGTAGGCGCATGGAATCCATAATCAATGAGACGTTTTGCAATATCATCAACACTCACCCCATACTGCTCTTTCAACACGCGTGTATCCACAATACATTCGTGCGCAACACGTCCATGCTTGCCCCGATAAAGAATGGAATAAGCGGCTGAAAGACGTGCAGCAATATAATTGGCATTTAAAATGGCTATTTGTGTTGCATATTTTAAGCCATCAGCCCCCATCATTCGAATATACATCCATGTAATTGCAAGAATAGACGCACTTCCATAAGGAGCAGCCGAAACCGCATGCGTTGTCCCATCTTGTTCATGACCTGGTACGAATGGTTTGAGATGCGCAGCAACTCCAATTGGTCCCATACCAGGACCACCACCACCATGAGGAATAGCAAATGTTTTATGAAGATTCATATGACAAACATCAGCGCCAATATCCGCAGGACGAGCAAGCCCCACAAGGGCATTGAGATTAGCACCATCAAAATAAACTTGTCCGCCATTTTCATGAATAATAGAACAAATTTCCTTAATGCTTTCCTCGTAAACACCATGGGTTGAAGGATAAGTAATCATAAGAGCAGCCAATTTATCTTTATGCAATTGCGCTTTCATCTTGAGATCGTCTACATCAACATCACCATCGCTTAAACATTTTACCACAACGACTTCCATCCCTGCCATATGGGCCGAAGCTGGATTGGTACCATGCGCAGATGCAGGAATAAGACAAACTGTACGTTGATGTTCTCCTCGTGATTGGTAATATCGTCGGATAGCCAAAAGCCCAGCATATTCACCTTGAGCACCAGAATTTGGCTGAAAAGAAACTTGCGCAAATCCTGTAATTTCACACAACCACGCATTTAACTGGTTGATCATCTCCAAATAACCCGCTGCATCCTCTTGTGAAACAAAGGGGTGTATATTGGCCATGCTCGCCCAGCTCACAGGCATCAATTCAGCAGCTGCATTAAGCTTCATTGTACAAGAACCAAGAGGGATCATAGCGCGATCCAGCGCCAAATCCTTATCCGCTAAACGACGCAAAAAGCGCATCATATCTGTCTCTGAATGAACAGCATGAAAAAAAGGCTGAGAAAGAAAAGCAGCATCCCGTTTTTTTCCAAAGAGTCGTGGAGAAACCTTATCAACGAGTTGTGCCCCCAAAAGCTGCGCTAAAGCACCAGCATCTTCTTCTGTCGATAATTCATCAAAATTGATTGCAATAGTGTCATCATCGAGAACACGAATAAGGCGCCCACCTATTTTGGCTTGATGCGCAATCTCTCGCGCTTTTCCCTTAACAGAAATACTCACACAATCAAAAAAGCTTTTCCCTTCAACATGAACCCCTGCGGCTTCTAAACCAGCAACAAAACGACATGTTAAATGATGAATTCGCTGCGCAATTTCTTGTAAGCCTTTTGGCCCATGCCAAACAGCATAAGCGGTTGCCATATTAGCCAATAAAGCCTGCGCTGTACAAATATTTGACGTCGCTTTATCGCGCCGAATATGTTGTTCACGTGTTTGCAAAGCTAAACGAAAACCAACGCGTCCTTTGGTATCCACGGATTGACCAACAATACGCCCTGGAATAAGACGCGTTAACGCATCACTCACGGCAAGGTAACCAGCATGTGGACCACCAAATCCCATCGGAACGCCATAACGCTGCATAGAGCCAACAACGATATCTGCCCCCCATTGAGAAGGTGGCTCCTGAAGGGTAAGCGCTAAAGGATCAGCTACAACGATAACTAAAGCTCCCTTTTCCTTTGCCTCTTTTATGATCTCACTGTAATCATGAAAAGAACCTTTTGTATCTGGCCAAGATAAAACAATTGCCGCTGTATCAGAATCAATTTCGCCATTTTGGCTAATCTGAATCCCTTGTGTTTCAGCACGCGTTTGCGCAACACTCAAAGTCTGAGGGTGTAAAAGACTCTGAAGAGAAATTTTTGTTTTTTTCTCACGGAAAAAGCGAAAAGCAAGGGCATTGGCTTCAGCTAAAGCAGTTGCTTCATCAAGAAGGGAAGCAGCAGAAACAGGCAAACCTGTTAGTTCACTAACCAATGTCTGAAAATAAAATAAAAGCTCTAAACGACCCTGGCTAATTTCTGCTTGATAAGGCGTATAAGCAGTATACCAAGCAGGATTTTCAAACAGATTTCGTAAAATAACCGGAGGCACATAAGTTCCATGATATCCTTGCCCAATAAAACTTTTGTGCACATGGTTACGCTCCATCATCTTGGAGAGTTCTTCCAAGGCTTGTCCTTCACTAGCAGCCTCTGGAAGATTCAATGAACGTCCCAAATGGATAGAGTGTGGAACAGCTTGAGAAATGAGTGTATCAACACAATCAAGCTCTAAAACATCAAGCATTTTTTGTGTTTCATCAGGACGCAGCCCAATATGTCGAGAAGAAAAAGAACGCTCGATCATAGTACTCATCCAATCAAAGCCTTATAAGCATCTTTATCTAACAACCCCTCCAGTTGTGTCTCATCCTGCAATGTCATTTTCCATAACCAGCCTTCTGTTTCGGCTTTCTGATTTACCAATTCAGGATTATCAGCCAAGGCTTCATTTATTTCGACCACTTCACCATCAAGAGGAGCATAAACATCTGAAGCCGCCTTCACTGATTCTACAACAGCCGCCGCCTCTCCTTTGGAAAGTTTTGTTCCACTTTGTGGTAAATCAACAAAAACCAAATCCCCTAATTGCTCTTGCGCATAATGCGTAACCCCAACAGTCACCACTTGCCCTTCAACGCTAAGCCATTCATGGTCATGTGTAAAATAAGTTTTAGACATAAAAAATCATCCTTTAAAATAACGTTGTTCAACAAAGGGAAGAGAATGAACTGATAATACAATCTTTTTGCCTCGCAGTTCTGTAAAGACTTGTGTCCCTTCAACTTTAAAATCAACAGGAACGTAACCCATCGCGACAGGACCATCAAAAGAAGGACCAAAACCACCTGATGTTACAATGCCAATCTCATTACCTTGATCATCAAGAAGCACCGCACCGGCACGAATAGGTTGACGCGTTTGCGGTTTTAATCCAACACGACAACGAGCCGGTCCTTTTTGCAGTGCTTCAAGAAAAGCCTTTGCACCATAAAATTGTGCTTTTTCTCGAACACTTTTAGGAACAGCCCATGTTAGAGCCGCATCAATAGGTGTCGTATCAGGGGTAATATCATTTCCATGCAAACACAGCCCCGCTTCCAACCGCAAGCTATCGCGTGCGGCAAGTCCAATCCACTTAACACGAGAATCACTCAGCAATTTTTCAGCCAACATATGCGCATGCCCTATAGGCAAAGCAATTTCAAAACCATCCTCTCCCGTATAACCAGAACGCGTTATAAACCAATCCTGTTGTGGTTCGAATCCTTGCATAAAGAACAATTCATTCCCTGGTAAATCGGCATCAGCAAGAACGGCTGCCGCTTCAGGACCTTGAAGCGCAAGCAATACCCTTTCAAGGGCAATCACTTGACATTCAAAATCAACCGCACGCTTTTCCAATTCTAAAAAATCAGCCTGTGCATTCCCAGCATTGGCGACCAACATAAAACGACCCTCTTCCAAACGGGTAATAATAAGATCATCAAGAATACCAGCCTGCTCATTAAGCAAATAATTATACCGTGAATGCCCAATCTTTAAAGCTGCTGCATCAATGGGAAAAGCATAGGACAAAAATTCCACAGCTTGTGCCCCTTCAACCGCAATCAATTTCATATGAGAAATATCAAAAAGTCCTGCATGTGCACGCGTATGAAGATGCTCTTTTAAAACGCCAAGAGGATAAGTTAAAGGCATGTTCCAACCCGCAAAAGAACCAAATTTTGCTCCTGCTTTTTCATGCAAATCATATAAAGGAAGTGTTTTTAAAAAAGATGTTTCTTGTGCTGTGCCCATAATAACTCCAAAGCTGCGCTAACGCCCATAGAATATGGTCGTCTCTGCCCCCTCTGTCATCAACCTGAGAGACTCGCGAAAAGATCTTTCGCTTACACCTTCGGCGCGGGTTTTCCCGACTTTCCAGATCTGCCTTCTTCCTTTTACGGTCCTTAAAGCCTGAGAGATTATGGGCTATTTCCCCTTCGGCGGCAATGCGAAAATTTGCAATCTGCACTCTCCCGCAAAAGAATGAAAGAAACGATAACGCTCTTTCCAGCATATTTAAACCTATAGCCTATCTTTATCACACTGTCATTAGTAAAGTGATGAAAATGTTCTCATTTTAAAACTTGCATAAGCTGCTTCAAAAGATTTATAATATTATCCTTTTGAACCTTACAAAAATTGCAAGGAACACATTTTAGGAAATTTAAGACAAAAATCAAAAGCTATAAACAAAAATACCTCTTGAAAATCATACAAAACGTCACACACTAAAAAGATCGCAAAGCAATATTCTTTCGCGCGCAGTTCAACCTTAAAAATAGGGTTTCATATTCTTTTTGAGAATAAGGACTTCAAATATTTTATAAGTATGATTTTAATGCACAAGAAGTAGGTTTTCTGCTTTCTCAATAGTGTCATAAATAGCGACTATTTACAGACTAAAACTACCGAACAAAGGTGACAAAATACTCATGAAAGCTGGTAATATCTCTTACAATTGCGAAAATGATCTTCCAAAACAAATTGCTCTTTTTCCTTTAGAAGGTGCACTCTTACTACCCGGTGGTTTTTTATCACTCAATATTTTTGAACCAGAATCACTTGAAATGATTGAAAATGTTATGGTAACTGATCGTCTATTGGGCATTATTCAACCACTTTCATCGGATACAGATCGCTTCTCTACACAACTTTATAAAACAGGCTGTATAGGGCGCATTACAAACTACAGTGAAACAGGAAATGGACAACTGTTCATTATCTTACAAGGTGTTTGCCGCTTCACTTTAGAACAAGAATTGAAAAACACAAAATCCTATCGAACAGCTCTCATCCAATCAAACATAAAAGACTTGCAAGAATTTGATATTGAAGAAAGCATTAACCGAGAGAACTTACTCGACGTTGTAGAAAAATATCTAACCATACATGAAATGGAATATAATTGGAGCAGCATCATAGAAGCCCCTACACCTATATTGGTTAATGCTTTTTCAGCTCTTATCCCCTTTACACCAGCAGAAAAACAAGCTCTCCTTGAAGCTCCAGATATCGAAAGCCGTGCCCAAACTCTTCTTGCATTAACAGAACGCTCGCTCATGAAACAAACAGGAACAGATTACCGCTTAAACTAATGAATGTCCAAACATGAAAAAAATGACCACAGATCCCAAAATGCTCGAATTGCTCGTCTGCCCAATGACGAAAGGCACGCTCTCTTTCAACCGAAAAACACAAGAGCTCATTTCTCTCAAAGCCAAACTTGCCTATCCTATTCGTGATGGCGTTCCCATTATGCTTGCCTCAGAAGCGCGCCCTTTGCAAAACAATGAAGAAATAACGCATAAAAAATAAAAAATCCTCATGCAATTTCCCTCTACAAGCCCACTGTTATCAAGTCTCTATCAATATGATATCTCAATATTTACGATTTCTGAAAAAAGAGTTTTACAATGAAGATATTTATATCGCTTTACACCTTGTAACAAAAGCCAAAAATATCATCAGATTCTCTCATTCCAGCCTGTTCATACTGAAGCAATCAAAACCATTCGCTTGCACCACACAAGCATCTGAATAAAAATGGCTCTTATGAACTTCTTAAAAGCAAGAATTATAATAACATTTTGAACCAACTCAGGTAAATGAAATTTATTATATTAAACATAAAGATTGTTATATTTCATGGACTTTAATTTATACTATTTACGAACAACATATTTGAGATACCTCGATTTAAGATGAATAAAAACGACAAGTTATATCATCTTATGTATACCATATCGGGACAAGAATATTTATCTGTTTGCGTAATCTTTGAAACGGAGAAGCAACCTAATTTGGGGGAGAAAACATAAAATCCTAAAGGAGAAAATCATCCCATTACCTTGCCATCACCCTTTAATTCCTCTTTACAATTTTTAAAAGTATCTCAAGCAATATTTTTATGTATAATATACGTATTGATTACATGAAAACTTGAAAAAACAAACAAGAAACACTGTTGTAATTTCAATTGACGATTGAAAGTAATTGCCTTATGAAGAAGGCTTGTGTTTTTGGTCGTATACGCGACGATCAATAGGGCCTGGAAGCCCGAAACCGAGCATAAAGATTAGCCCGCTTTTGCGGATATCCCGGAATTTCCGGGGGCTCTTGTTATGTCCAAGTGCTTTCAGCACTAAAAGCAAGGGGCTGACTCGGTTTCAGCACTTCCAGACCCCGGAATACTAATGCGAGGGCGCTCGCAACCGGTGGGGACATCAAGTGAAAGCCAAAAATCTACATTTTTACGATATTTCTTTAGGCAAAAAAATTCGCTTCAGAAGAAACGTCATGGGGTTTTCTCAAAAACAATTAGGAAGTCATTTAGGCGTAACATTCCAACAAATCCAAAAGTATGAAAAAGGCTTAAATCGCGTAAGTGCAAGACGTTTACAGGAAATTGCTCATATATTAGATGTTCCCGTTTCCTTCTTTTATGCTGATGGCGCAAAAAAAGAAGAGAACCTCTATCATTGTGATGACAGAATAGCAAGCAAAGCAGAATATTTACTTTTAAAAAATTTCAGAATACTGACCCGCAAAAAACAAAGAGCAATTTTGCAGTTGATTTCTGATGAAAAAAACAACCCCTTATTTTCATAAATTCACTGCAAGGATAATCAAAGTCCTTAATAATCTTGACAAGAATTGTGACTGTCTCCCCACACTTCATGAGAATGAAAATGCTTAATCTAATCTGATTTGTAAATAATCGGAATTCTAACGAGTTTAACTTAGAAATAGTGCATTGATTTATAATCATAATCTAACGTTATTGATATTGAATAAGTGTTTCGAATATCGTAAAATTCTTTCATTTCAAACGTGTTCTATATTGAATCAATCAAAATCACTTGTTTGCACATTACAAGCAAAGTTGGCGTGTGAGTAAAAATGTACAAAAAGGCATACCTCTTATTGAATCGTCTCACAAACCAAGAGCTGTAACGACATTGTGTGCTGAAAAAATGTATGAGGTGCTAACTTGCTCTTTTATTAAACATAAATATGTGAGTGTTCAACGACTTTCCACTCATATGAGTCACTTAAACAAAAGGCTCTCCAAACAAGCCTAAGAATATTCCAACGCACTAAAAAAACACTTAAATATATCGAGAAAAATCAAAGATCTTATACTACCATACTCCAAATAATGATATTTTATAGCATAACAGGATTAAAGTAAAAATAAGAAATATAAATTAAAAATAGACACGAAAAACTATATTTATAACTTTCATAAGAATTTATCTATATATGGATACTTAAGTTTATCCTGTTGTGCCATAAATTCTATCATTTAAGGTATGAGGATATGAAGCACGCATACCTCCTTGAAACATTCAAATGTTTTTTAGATGCCCAATATCTTTTTAAATATTTTTAGGCCTGCTTGTTGAGCCTTAAGTTTCAAGTGAAAAATGGGAAGCCGCTAAAAGTACCGCTAGAATCTGGCTGTTTACAGACTGAATAGGAAGCTTCGCTTTTAAGGGCATAGGGAGAAGATCAAATACTTCAACACTTAAATTCCCCCAACGCGATACGTAATAGCATCTTAAAAAAATTCAAAAGTGTGAAGGTAAACAATTGACAGAAGATACGGAATTCACTTAATTAAAGTGCTCTCTAAAAGAGATAACAGTTTAGCGTACAATATTCAATTTTTCAATTCTGAAAGATTAAAAGAGACGTATTATTTGAAATAAAACAATTTATTGTGCTAACAATGATGATTGGTGTGCACAAAATTGAGTTGTTGAAAATCAAAAATATAATTTAATGATGTTCCTTGACCAACTCACTCTCTCCTGAGTATAGCACGGGGAATAAACGTGGAGAGACATGAGGAGTATATAGAAAATGAGTTATAAAGTTGCAATTGTCGGCGCAACCGGAAATGTTGGTCGTGAAATGCTTACAATTTTAGAAGAACGTGGTTTTCCTGCGCATGAAATTGTCCCTCTAGCATCACGACGCTCATTAGGACAAGAAGTTTCTTATGGAGACAAAACTTTAAAAGTAAAAGCACTGGATACTTACGATTTTTCTGACACAGATTTTTGTCTTATGTCTGCGGGAGGGAGCATTTCCAAAGAATACGCCCCTAAAATTGCTGCTGCCGGCTGTGTCGTCATCGATAATTCCTCCACGTGGCGCTATGATGCCAATGTTCCGTTGATAGTCCCTGAAGTCAATGGCGAAGCTATAAATGCCTTTTCTAAGCGTAATATTATAGCAAATCCTAATTGTTCAACAATTCAACTGGTCTTAGCTTTAAAACCTCTCCATGATGCTGCAATCATTAAACGTGTTGTTGTCTCTACATATCAGTCTGTTTCTGGAGCTGGTAAAGAAGGAATGGACGAACTTTTCGAACAATCACGCGCAGTTTTTGTTGCAGACCCAATTACATCAAAAAAATTCACTAAACGCATTGCCTTTAATGTCATTCCTCATATTGATGTTTTCATGGAAGATGGTTATACAAAAGAAGAATGGAAAATGACGGTTGAGACGAAGAAAATTCTCGATCCGAAAATTAAATTAACAGCCACTGCTGTTCGGGTCCCTGTCTTTATCGGTCATGCCGAAGCCGTCCATGTTGAATTTGAAAAACCACTAAGCGCATCTGAAGCACAAGCGCTCTTCCGCGATGCACCAGGTTGTCAGCTTATCGATAAACACGAAGATGGTGGCTATACCACACCTTATGAATGTACCGGAGAAGATGACACCTTTATTAGCCGTATTCGTGAAGATATCACCGTTGAAAATGGTTTAGCTTTCTGGGTTGTCGCCGATAATTTAAGAAAAGGAGCAGCATTGAACGCAGTTCAAATTGCTGAATTGCTCATTTCTCGTAATTTGATAAAACCTAAATCCCTAAATTAACGCCCTGTCCCAAAGGACAAAGAACCCCTAGCCGGTCTGTCAAAAGTCCGGCTTCTCTTCAGTATAACCTTCCCCAGCTGAAGGTTCATATCACCATCCTAAAGAACTGTAATCCAAGGTATTGTCAAATTTGACTCGGAATATCCTTGAATGCCTCGCCACCTTAAGTTAAGCATTGCCGCCTTAATGACATTTTACGCTACAATAGGATCAGCAGCATAAGCATTGTTTGCTTCATGCTGCTGATCCTTTTTGTCATTCCGGTTGTGAAATTAACTTTACCCTTATCGAGCAGGATAGGTCACGACACGGTAACGCGTTTCATTACGTTCAAAATTTTTGTAATTGACATTATCAGGAAAGGAGGGATTATAAGCACTCACGTGCTTTACAGAAACGCCTTGTGCTTTTTGCGACGGATTTAAAATTGTTCGTTCATCCCTTTTTTTAACACCTGTAGAATCGATAATCATATCTGTTCTGTATAGTTTTTGCATATTTTTCCGTGTTTTTTGAATCGCCGGAAGAGCTTTAAAGTCGGAAACAGCCTGTTTTACTTTTTCTTTTGGCGATTTTACCATGGATTTTGATTTTGCTGGCATCTTTTTAAAAGCAATGGTAGGAACATCGTTAACATTGACGTAACGTGCAGATGCCCAACCAACCTTTCCGTGATAACCAAGAGAACACCAAGTTTTATTGGATAGACAGCCATAAATTTGCACTTTTGCTCCCATTGGAACCATTGAGATAACTTTATAAGCTTTCGCAGGACCTGTGCGTAAAGATACCTGACCTGATGCAACACGAGCAACTGTTCCTGCAATGGTTCCAGCTTCCACGTGAGAAGCAGTCACAGCCACCCCCGACGCTCCTAAAGCCCATAAAGTCATCATTGTTGATAAAAATTTCTTTCTTAACATTATTTTTCTTCCTCTCTAAAACATATGAAGGACAAAAATTCGCCTTTGCAAAAATTTGCCGCGTTTAAATCCAATGATCAGCAACCTTTATTTCCCGCCCAAAAGCCCCCTCAACATTGCAACAAAATTTCTCTTTATCGCCTACACGAACACGGCCTTTTGATCTTGATTGCGCAGTATGTTCTTCATGAATTTACGGCTAAAGCATCATCTGATTGACCGGTTCTTCAATCAATTGTCCCTTACAGAAGTTTTTAAAGGGGCATTGGTTCCCTCAACAAATGATGATCAGCCCCCCAAAACAACTAAAATAGAAGGAAAAATAATACTCTTTTAAAAATAAAAGTGATTGAATATTCTCTAAAGCTTGTATAACTTTAAATCTGCCTAAAAAAATACAGAGTATATTGAAACTTCCCTCAAAAAATTTCTCGAAAAAGAAAGTTAAAAGCACATGACATTAAAAAATTTTTCTCGCGGTCAGATTATAGGGTTATTCCTCTCTCTCTTTGCACTTTTTTTGTCTACTGCTTTTTCCATGGCCGCAGACAAAACAAAAATCAAACTTGGTATTATGGAAGGGCGAGATGCGATTATTTGGAAAACAGCTGCTGAACAGGCTAAAAAAGCCGGTTTAGATATTGAACTCGTTTATTTTTCTGATTACGCTTTGCCTAATGATGCTGTTAACGCAGGAGAGATCGATGCGAATGCTTTTCAGCACGCCCCTTATCTTAATGAACAAATGAAACAACGTGGCTATAAACTTTCAATTGTCGGCTATACATTTATTGCTCCAATCGGTGTTTACTCACACAAAATAAAAGACTTAAAAGATCTTCGTGATGGTGCACATGTTGGTATTCCGAACGACCCATCTAATGGTGGAAGAGCCTTACTTCTTCTTAATTCTTTAGGTCTCATTAAGTTAAAAGATCCTCATAATATTCTTGCATCTCCACTTGATATTATCGAAAATCCTAAAAACCTGCAAATTCGTGAGCTTGATGCCGGTATGTTAGGACGAGCTATTGACGATTTTGACCTTGCAATTATAAACACAAACTGGGCTATTGTTTCCGGATTAAACTTCGAAAAAGATGTAGTCGCATGGGAGAGCGCAAAAAATAATCCTTATGATAATATCATCGTTGTACGCACGAGCGAAAAAGATGAACCATGGGTTAAAAAATTAGTTGCCGCTTACAACAACGATCTTATCCGTGCAAAAATCAAAGAGATTTTTGGCAATACCGCCCAAACATCTTGGTAATTGTGCCAAATATCTGAGTAATTGTGCCAAATATCCGAGTAATTGTGAATGGAAAAACCTACTCTTATCTCCTTAAAAAACATCAGCCGTTGTTTTAACAAAACGGCTGGTGTTCCGGTAATTAATAATCTCTCTTTAAATATCCATGCTGGTGAAATCCTTGGCATTATTGGGCGCAGTGGAGCAGGAAAATCAACACTTATTCGCTGTTTAAATGGGTTAGAGAAGATTGATGCAGGGTCCATTTTTTTTGAAGGTGTTGATATTTCTAATCTATCAGAGATAGAATGGGCGCCTTACCGTCAACGAATTGGGATGATTTTTCAACATTTCAATCTTCTCTCATCGCAGAATATTCTTGATAACATTGCATTGCCACTTAAATTAAGTGGTGTAAGTAAGAAACAACGCCATAAACGTGCCCTTGAACTGATTGAATTGGTTGGGTTATCTGGGAAAGAATATTGCTATCCGGCACAATTGTCCGGGGGACAAAAACAACGCGTTGGCATTGCTCGTGCGCTCGCTGCTAATCCTAAAATATTGTTATCAGATGAAGCCACCTCTGCTCTTGACCCTGAAACAACACAATCTATTCTAGAGCTCCTTGCTGATATTAATAAACACCTCAATCTCACGATTGTGCTCATCACCCATGAAATGGAAGTTGTGCGCACCATAGCGCATCGCGTTGTTGTTCTTAATCAGGGAAACATTGTAGAAGAAGGACGTGTGAAAGACATCTTTACATCACCGCAAGACGATACAACCATAGCCATGCTCAAGCTTGTAACCCCGCAACTTCCTGAAAAATTTGCGAAAAATCTCAAACCAATCGGACGAGAAGCTGTCATTGAAATTAATATTGCCGGTGAAATTGCCCAGCAGCCTTTTCTTCATCTTCTAGAAAATGAGAGTGGTTTAAAAGCACGTATTTTGCATGGTGGCATTGATACAGTTCAAGATGAAACCATCGGGAGACTCTTCTTGGCTCTTCCTGGAGAAGATAAAGAAGCTTTAGAAAAAGCTGTTCAATGGTTAACGAAAAAAGGACGATATTGTGAGGTCTTAGGCTATGTTTAATGTTCTGTCTCATGAACTTCCCCAAGCTGTTATTGATACAATATTGATGACACTTAGTGCTTCTGTTATGGCATTTATTATAGGGCTTCCCCTTGGTCTTCTTCTTCACACAACAGCACGCGGAGGGATTTTTTCCTCATCTCTCATCAATCGCCCTTTAAGCATGATCATTGACAGTATTCGTGCCATTCCCTTTATCATTCTTGCATTTTATCTTCTTCCCGTTACGCGTATCGTTGTAGGAAGAGGGATAGGAATGCCTGCTGTAATTTTTATACTGACCATTTCAGCTATCCCTTTTTATGCACGCATGGCGGAACTCTCTTTTAAAACCGTTGAAAACGGTCTCATTGAAGCGATCCGCTCGATGGGTGCAAGTCGTCTTCAAATTATCAGACATGTTCTTATTCCTGAAGCTCTCCCTAGCCTGATTACAGGTTTTACAGTCATGGTCATTTCTCTTATAGGAGCCACCTCACTTGCTGGATATCTTGGTGGAGGCGGTTTAGGGGATATGGCAATCCGCTATGGCTACCAACGCTACAATACCTTCATCATGACCATCGTCATCATCCTTTTGATCGTGCTTAATATTACAACCCAATGGACTTCTGATAAAATCGTACAAAAACTTGATAAAACAAAACATTAAAAGACTTAGAATTTCACATGCCAATACCATCATCCCCTTTGCCACTTTCCAAGTGCACCAACCCTTGCCTATCGAAAACACTCATAAGAGATTAGAAACTTTTTTCTTAAACAGTTTTTATCTCTCCCCATCCGTTTGTAACATGAAAGAAAATAGTTTTAATGGCTTTAATATAAAAGAATATAAAAGGGGATAAAATAAGAGATCTCACAGTATGTGAGACTCTCTTTAAATTAAGACATTGACCACAACCTCTCCAAACCGTAGATAACACATTGAATTTATAATGATAATATGGCGTTATTCATATTGAACGAGAACTCTGAATACCGTAAGATCCTCTCATTCCCAATTTATTCCATATAGAATCAACCAAAACCTCTCGCTTACACGTTACAAGCGGGAAGAGCCGTGTGAGTAAAACTATACAAGAAAGAAAGGCATGCCTCTTATGAATTATCTCAAGCGCCAAGACCTGTCTTAACATTGGCGGCTTATAATATGATGGTGCCAGCTTTCTTCTTCACAAGCATAAAGATAGGGGTGCTCAATGGCTTTATCGTTATACTATTCACAGGCGCCATTGCGAAATGGGCGTAACGAACGTTGAGAGATGTTGCTTTAAAATAAACCCGTGAATTGGCAACGCAAGTATATTCCATTTGAAGCGTTCTGTTTTACGTGATGGGTATGATCCCATTAAAGAACGCTATAAACAAAAGCGTGAAGCAATGCACTATCTTCATTAGGAAACTCCTCTTCAAAACGATCTAGGAAAGATAGCAACCTGCTCTGGCTATCAACGCTATGATAGCTCCACCATATCTATTATCCTATAGATTATTCTCAATATCATCATTGAAGAAACTTCTAATAGAATTGTATAAAAATTTTATAAAATAAAGCACTCAAATAATCTAGATATTGGAAGGTTTTTCTTCCACAACAGCAACAATAAGCCATTGAGCTGTAAGAGCTGGTTTTTTTAACTTTTCAATTTCCACCGTAACCCCATAATGGAAAACCACTCGACCAGAAGGACGAATTTCTGCGTCGTCTAACACAAAACGCGCACGTATCCGTACCCCTGTTTTCACAGGACTCATGAAGCGTACTTTATCGAAACCATAATTAATCCCCATTGTGCTCCCTTCTAACTCTGGAAGAGCTTCATAAGCGAGCGTAGACAAAAGCGATAATGTTAAAAAACCATGAGCAATCGTGCCGCCAAAAGGTGTCTTTTTAGCCTTTTCCTCATCAACGTGTATCCATTGATGATCATCTGTAGCACATGCAAACTGATTAATCATATCCTGTGTAACAAGACGCCACTCCGATAATCCCACTTCTTTCCCAATAAAACTGGTGACATCTTGTACTGTTATTTTTTGCTGCATAACGCTATTCCTATTTTATTTGATAAAAGAAACCACCCCTCTTGCTTTTATAAAATCCATTGATTAGAGCATCAAGAATAAAAGATTAATTGTCTTAAAAACAAATGCACCTTATGAATGAGAAAAGTTCTTTAGCAGAGTAGTTTTCAAATAGGAAAAAAGAATGGCAAGCAATGTGAACCTAACAGGTTTAGCGCATGATTTGAAACAACGTGCAGAAAACCATCCCCCTATCCGTATTGGACTGATTGGTTGTGGTGAAATGGGCACAGATTTATTATCAAGTATTGCGCATATGGATGGTATAACAGTCGCTGCTGTAGCCACGAGGACACCGTCACGTATTTTTGATGCCGCTACACTAGCCTATGGCGAAGATGGACATGTCTGTGAAGTTGAAAATACTTATGCTCTCACCCAAAGCATTGAAAAGGGTTTGATTGCAGCAACAGATGATATTAACCTTGTTTTGCGCCATGAACAAATTGATATTATCGTTGATGCAACAGGCTATCCCGAAGCAGGAGCAGAGATTGGTATCAAAGCGCTTGAGAATAACAAACATCTTGTCATGATGAATGTTGAAGCAGATGTTACAATTGGCGCTTATCTCAAACATGAAGCAGAAAAACGAGGGCTCATTTATACACTTGGTGCCGGCGATGAACCTACTTCTTGTATGGAACTCATAGAATTTGTTTCAGCCCTTGGACATAAGATTGTTGCAGCGGGTAAAGGAAAAAATAATCCTCTGCGCTTTGATGCTACACCTGACGCTTACGAAGAAGAAGCATTCCGGCGTAATATGAATGTGCGCATGTTGGTTGAATTTATTGATGGTTCCAAAACGATGGTTGAAATGGCAGCCATTGCCAATGCCACCGGACTTCTCCCCGATTGCCCAGGAATGCATGGACCACGAGCAGCGCTACAAGATTTAAACAAAGTGCTTATTCCAAAACAAGATGGGGGCATTTTACAACAATATGGTGTTGTAGATTATTCAATAGGTCCAGGTGTTTCACCTGGTGTCTTTGTCATTGCCGAAATAGCACACCCGCGTTTACGCGAACGTATGGAAGATTTAAAAATTGGTCAGGGGCCTTACTTCACCTTTCATCGCCCCTATCATTTAACAGCAATGGAAGTTCCCCTCACCTGCGCACGTATTATGCTTTATGGCAAAAAAGATATGGTTCCTCTTAGCCATCCCGTAGTAGAAGTCTGTGCTGTTGCTAAAAAAGATTTACATCCAGGTGATCAGCTAGACTTTATCGGTCTTTATACTTATCGTGCTTGGATAATGAACATCGCAGAAGCACGCGCTCACCACGCCATTCCTTGTGGCCTTTTAGAAAAAGCAACAGTAACAGCTACAATTAAAAAAAACGAACTCATTACAGTACATAATACTGCTATTCGTGAAGATCAATGGATTGCACGTCTTCGTGCTAAACAAGACCTTTTACTTCATTACCCTTCTTCCGCTAAGCTATAAATGCTCCTGAATTACCTTACTTAACAGTATCCTTCCCTTAGGCAACAGAATAACCCAGAATACACTTCTATCGCAAATACAGGTTTATGTTTTAATAAAAGCATTTTCCAACGATGCACATCACCACTTCCCTCTCACAATATGTCCCGTAAATGCGACAGTATAAACCACCCCATGAGATGGCATAAGATTCATTGTGTATCACTATCTTTACTCTATGAAGATACAAACCAGCACCATCATTTATTTTCCAATACTACAACAGTCCTTGAACCTTAGAGATAATTAATGAGAAGAATTTTTAGTCTTTTTTTAATAATTTTATCCATACACGAACGCAACTTGTTATACGTAAAAAATACTTCTGATGGATTTAACATAAACAAATTTAAAATGATAAATAATAATTTCTCATTTTTCTTATTGCATGAGAGCCATGGATATAGGGATATTTTTTATTTTATCCCCTTATGAAAGATAAAAAAATTTAAAAAGGATAAAATATACCTTTGACGAATAATCTTCATATGAGAAAAGGTAGACAATATTAAAAGACTGATAAAGATAGTAAGTATACTAGCCTTATTACTAGAAAATAATCATAAACTGTAAAAAAAAAATCAGGTTACGCTAATTTGTAAAAAACAACATAAATGTAGGATCTTGAACTTTAATAATGTTAATAAAAGCTACATTTAGTATTAAGATTAGTGATTTTATTATCTAGTATAGTATAAATAATAAAATATTTATTTTTTAAAAATAATGAAGTGAACAAAAAAATCCTCGACTCTGTCGATGAGCTTCCTACTAAAGTGTACTAAATATTGCAAAAAGAGTTACAACAGTACCTAATACATCCCCAATACATAAAGAAGCAAGAAGTGATAAAATACTTATTCCCCCCCAAAAGGCTGAACCTGAAAAGGCAGCAGCTTTTTCAGGTTTCCCTAACGCAATAACATCTTGTTCCTCAACGCCTTGAATAACAACTCTATCCACAGCTTTAATAGCTACATTTTTTTCTAGTGTAGGAATAGTAATTGCCATTCTCTCTTGAACTTTATTTTTTACAAAACTTGCATTTCCCTCTATAGTTTGTATAAAAAAAAGAATAAATAGTGTAAAAGTAAATGAACATACACGATTTTTAAATATTTTAAACATAGCTTTCTTTGCTCCTCTTTTTCTTCACTGAAAAAATGAAAGAATATTCACATATATAAAAACCAAAAATTATATTTAATCATTTATATAATTGCACATAATAAAATATTATATGTAATTTTGTTATTAACAAATAACACATTATGTATTACATGTAAAGATAAAAAACAATAAATGATAAAAATAATAAGAATTTTTTAAATTTATTATTATAAGAAATATTACGAAACAAATTCATTTAAAAAATTATATAATAGAGCTTTTATAAATAATTTAAAATGTAATTAATTTTAAAGAATTATAAAATTTAAAACTGCCAATATAATGATATATGATTGTCTATTATTTCAATAAATATAAAAATGAAATAGTACTTAATGGATTTTTATTATATCACTCATCAGTAACATTGAAAAATAAAATTGGTATCGAATAAAAACTTGATATAAAACAAATCTATCCTAATAAATAAACCTTAAAATATTGTACTCATTTTCTATAAAATAGGTATAAAGTGTAAAAAAGCAATTAAGATCTCTATCTTCAAATGGAAGAGATGTTAATAAAATGATTCTCAACTTTTACTGATATATAAAGAAAAAATACTGCATAGCATCTTCAAAAAGGTAATTCAGCCCCTTTATCTCATACAGCATAACGAACTCAAAATATTGACTTTAAAATCTAATAAAACAAACGCATAAAATAAGTAAATCTATCAGATTTACAAAAACATTATAAGCAATACTAGAACACCAACAAACTACCTAAAACCAGATAAAAAGAGAGTCATGAAAAATGAGATGATCCCCAAAATACTGAAAAAACTTTCTTTCTTAATTTTCATAAAAGTTATTCCATATTTTTCGTCAATATTGTAGAGCGTAGCCTTATTTATATTTTGAGTAATTATATTTACTCTGTATTAATAAAAAATAATTCTCTTTGAAATAAATTTTTGGCAATATTCACATAAATGTCTGCAATTTGTGAAAAATGAATAATAATAAAGAATTGATCAAATGCTTGAAAGAAAAGGAATGGAGAAAATTACTAAAAAATTGCATTTTTAAAATACCAACTTAAGTAGCGCGTTGAAAAAATAACGCCATAAAACTGATATTGAATAATAAATTTATTATCCAATCATTTTAATAGTAGGATACTGATCTATAATAATAATTTATTGTTTTGCCTGTTGAATGAGAAAGCTGACGATTATAAAGCTCTCTTATATTTTAACTCTGTTTATATTGAATCAATCAAATTTCTTCACTTGCAAATCACAAACGAGATCGATGTGTGTATAAATACACTTGAAGAAAGGAAAATATTACTTATGAGGTATCTTAACTATCAAGCGCTGTTAAAATAGTATTGAAAACTGACAAAGTGAATGATGGTGCCCCTTTTTACTTTTAAAGTGTAAAGATGGTGGAACACAATAGATTTTATATTATAAGGTTTTACCCTTATACCATTCACAAGCTGCGTCGTGAAATAGGCTTTGGTGTACTAAATGTTTCTTTAAAACAAGCGTGTCGATGTGCAACACAATGGCGTTCTGTTTATCATGTATCCAACGGTGTTTCTTGTATCCAACGGTGTTTCTTTTTGAATCATCTTATAAACTGCTCTCTGAGAGAGCAAATTCTATCTTAGTGAATTCTTCCCTTTATATTCATTTTTTCTCATGAACACTAAAGTCTGTTAATACACTATCCAAAATAAAATCAATCAACAAACATTTCTATTCTTTTGTAATATACAGATAATTGAATTAAGAATTTAGAACACCTGATTGCAACTAAAGTCTGTACTATCGCAATAATAGAAATACTTTGATTATCATCGCTCCATAATAAAAGAAGAATATGTAACTTACAGAAAAAATTACATTTTCAATAAATAATGAAAAATATTTTTCATTATTTGATGTATAAGTATTTAATATGTATGAATATTTACTTATTAAAAATGATAATATAAATCAGAAATACTTACAAAAGATAATTATCTTGAGAAATATTGCCTCATATTACAGAAAAGTTGCGTTGGCTTTGCTCAATAAAAGTTTCTCTATTTTTAACAAAGCTCTCATTTTTATGCATCCATATGTGATGTAAAAAGACGCCTATTTGCGTTTCTCTTATAGATAGATTAAATAGTGACAGCACCTTCGATCACTTTGTCTATGTTAACTTCTCTTTTAGGCAATAATTTATGGTATCTAACCCACCTTTTCTCGCTCTTTTACCTTTGGGCGCACACGAATATCACGGAGAGCACCTTCCTTTCGAAACCGACTGGATTATAGCTGAAGCTTTTGCAAAAGCCCTCACTTTACAAACAAAAGAGCAGTTTCATATCGCACTTTTACCGGTTGAAAAGATTGGCTATTCTATAGAACATATGGATGTTACAGGTACACAAACCCTTACCTTTTCTGATGCGATTAAGCGATGGATAAAGATTGGTGAAAACTGTTATCACAAAGGGATCAACCGTCTTCTTCTTCTCAATGCTCACGGAGGAAATTCACCTTTAATGAGCATTGTTATCACCGAATTACGAAAGCGCCTTTCCATGCTCGCTGTAGCAACAAGCTGGAGCCGTTTTGGTTTACCACAAGGTCTCATGGAGCCATCTCAACAACATCTTGATATCCATGGAGGCTTTATCGAAACCTCTCTCATGCTCTATTTAGCACCAGAAAAAGTCCATATGGAAAAGGCAGAAAATTTTCATAATAAACAAGCGGATATGATTGCCAATTATCGGTATTTACGCGCTTATGGTCCTCATGCCTTTGGTTGGACAATGAAAGATCTAAATACGCAAGGTGCGGCAGGAAATGCAAGCAAAGCAACACCACAAGCCGGTGAAGCAATCTTTTCTCATGTTCTGTCTCAGCTTCGTGATTTACTTGATGATATCAATCGATTTAACATAAACACATGGCAATAAAGAACAATAAAAGGTCTCTCCATGGAAACGATACACCCCAAAAAACTTCCCGTTACGGTTCTCACAGGCTATCTTGGTGCTGGAAAAACCACCCTTCTCAACCGCATTCTCAGTGAAAATCATGGCAAACGTTATGCCGTCATTGTCAATGAGTTTGGTGAAATTGGTATTGATAATGACCTGATTATTGAATCAGACGAAGAAATTTATGAAATGAATAATGGCTGTGTTTGCTGCACCGTACGTGGTGATCTCATTCGCATTTTAGAAAGCCTGATGCAACGTTCTCATCGATTTGATGCGATCATTATAGAAACGACAGGGCTTGCTGATCCCGTTCCCGTAGCACAGACTTTTTTCATGGATGATACTATCCATGAAAAAACAGCTCTCGACAGTGTCATAGCAGTCGTTGATGCAAAGCATTTTCCCTCTCAATTAAAAACAAGTCGTGAAGCTGAAGACCAAATTGCCTTCGCGGATATTATTCTTTTAAATAAGATTGATCTTGTCACCCAACAAGAACGCAGCCATGCTGAATCCCTTATTCTGGCCATTAATCCCAGAGCCATAATTTACGCAACAGAGCGCGTTAACATCCCTGTTGATAAACTCCTCGATCGTAGTTCCTTTGATCTCCAACGCACTTTAGATAATGATCCCCATTTTCTTGACCATCATCACGCAGATCATGTATGTGGTCCCGATTGTAATCATGATCATGACCATCATCACGCATCCACCATTCATGATATTACCATCACTTCTGTAAGTTTAAAAACAGATGCTCTGCAACCAGAAAAGTTTTTCCCTTGGATCCAGCAGGTTACACAGCAACAAGGACCTGATATCTTGCGTCTTAAAGGCATTATCGCCTTTCAAGGAGACGATGATCGTTACGTCATTCAAGGGATACATATGCTTCTTGAAGGACAACATCAACGCCCATGGCGTGAAGATGAAAAACGAGAAAGCCGCCTTGTCTTTATAGGACGCTCTCTTGATGCTGAAAAATTAAAAACTGGTTTTGAAAATTGCGCATAAGTGAGTGATAATGCCAAACATTACCCATTATGATCTCAAAAGTTACTGCCTTTCCTGCGGTTTTATAGGCAATAAACCAGCCTTTGTTTCCGTAGAAGGTCTCATTGTTTTTTTTAATCCAACCCCACAAATCGTTGAAGTGCACCAAGGAATAATTTCAAGCCATTTTTCCCATGACAATACCGCGATCATCACCGGTGGAGAAGATGGAAAAGTCTGTCAAACAACCGCAGCAGATCACACGGAAGTGTTAAGCCAAAAAGAACGCAAATGGATAAACAACGTTGCTTTTGGTCCACAAAAAGCTTTTGCTTTTTCCTCCTCACGCCTCGCATTTGCGCATATTGGAAAAGAACGACAAAAGCTCACACATGAACGCAGTGTAGAAGGCCTTGCTTTTGCCCCAAAAGGTTTGCGACTTGCCGTTGCCCATTACAATGGAGTCACTCTTCATTGGTTATCAACGCAAATATCTCCCACCACATTGGTATGGAAAGGAGCTCATTGTGGTGTCACCTTTTCACCAGACAACCGCTATGTCATTTCCACCATGCAAGAAAACGCCTTACACGGCTGGCGTCTCACTGATAATCAGCACCTCCGCATGAGTGGCTACCCAAGCAAAGTCAAAAGCTGGTCTTGGAGTGCAAAAGGAAAATGGCTAGCAACATCAGGTGCCTCTGCCGCAATTGTTTGGCCCTTTCATACAAAAGATGGCCCCATGGGAAAAACACCTCTAGAACTAGGCACACGAGCAAATGCACTTGTTAGCACCGTTTCATGCCACCCAAACAAAGAAATTGTAGCAATAGGCTTCAATGATGGAATGATTTTAGCGGCACAATTCCATGATGGAAAAGAAGTCCTTCTAAAAGGTTATGGGAAAAGTGCTATCTCAGCACTTAATTGGGATCAAGCAGGGCAAAACCTCTCCTTCGGTAGCGAAAATGGTGAATGTGGTATAATCAAGATCACTGATTAAATTAAGCACCCAAAAGCGCAATCATCGCCGATAAAGAATGCCCACACAATCCTCCAGAAATCTTATCCCCTTGCATCTCCAGAGCTCTCAGAAATCCTATCTCCCTAATCTCCCCCAAAAATCTCCTAAAATCTTCGTAATCATTAAATCTTCCCTCTTCCTTTCCTCCCCCCTTTAGACAAGAAAATACCTTAAACATGTTTTTTGACCTTTTAACATTGCTACCCCCATACAAGAATAAAAACATCACTCTCAAGACCGCCCCCCATCTCCCTATAAACATCTATATAGGCTACATACTTCCACAAAAGCATTTTTCTTAAAAATTCGGCAAAAAATAGCTGATATCATCATTGAAACAACGATTTATTCTTACGATCAGAAGAAGGGAATTCAACACTATTTTCCTAAATAAAAAATTTTTTGATTTCCCCCTCCAAGGAGCAAAGTTTCCTACGAGCAGCCTTCCACTCTTTAGTTTCTTGCCTAGAAAATTCTATCTAATAATCATTTCATGGAACTTCTATTACCGCCCTCTGTTCCGGTATCTCCTTCATCTCCGGATTCTGTTCCTTCTGCTTCTTTCCCATGTTAAACCAAAGCCTTCTGGGTCTTCTGACCCTTTGGATTCCTCGTCTAATCTCCAAATTAGAGCGGTTGTTCCACAGGTTCCAACTTATCTTCTTTTGCCAAATGCCTTATTTCATGCTGGTTTAGTGGATATGATCACGCAAAATAAGACGTTGGAGACAATGCGGAATGCTTTTCATTCTTCTTGGAAAGAGAATGAAAAGACAGCCTTTTTTCTGCGTGCTTATGGGGGGAGCCATCATTATGCTTCCAATTTATCTGCTTTTGAATATGGTTATGGTGCTGAGCTCGATTATAATGCATTTCAAGCAGGTGTTTTGTTAAACGAGATTGAGAGTTTATATGGTCGTACATTCTTTGGAGTTTTGGGGAACTATGGAAATCTTTCTCTACACCCTCAGGATGTTGAACAAAGCAAAAAAGCGCATTTAATAAATGGTCTGTTGCTGCTTATGGAAATTTGCAGCATGATACCGGTTTTTATATAGATGGGGTGGTATCGTATGGTCTTTTTAAGGATGATGTTTTGACTCTTTCACGGGGCAAGGTTGTGGCGTTAAAGGGTAAACAGTTTAGCGGTTCTTTAACGAGTGGTAGAACGTTTGCAACAGGGTATAAAGGTGTTGTTTTTGCTCCGCAGATTCAGGTTGTTTATCAGCATCTTCAGTTTAATAAGACGCGTGATATTGATTTAGGAAAATTTCATGCAATAATTCAGAATGCTCATTCATCATTTTACATATTGAATAAAAACTGAATATTATAAATTTCTTTCATTTCAAACCTGTTTATATTTAATCAATTAACCCCTTGTCCATCACAAACGAAGCTGGCATGCAAAGAAGGACTTTTGAAAAAAGGTGAATTGCTTCTTATGAATATTCTCGAGTGCTAAAATCTGCGCAAATATTGAATGCTGAAAAAAGAATGATGATATCCGCGCATGACCGCAATGAAAATAATATCCTGTATCTTATCGAAATTTCTCTGCCACCTATCATTTACAAAACAACAACCGTAACAATACGATAAAGCATACTTTACTTTTATTATAATTTGGCCTCAAACTCCCTCTGTTTTTTCTAAAAACAAGTATTTATCCAAAATTCTTAAGTAAACATCCTAAAAAAGGAAACAAATAATATGCGTATTAAATGATATAAACGTGAATAGAGTTCTAAAACAAAATTCAAAACAATGCATAAAACTCATAAAGACTAAACTTATGATTTATAAAAGTTAATAAAGAAATGGACAAAACCAACCATCAATATCGTCTCTTTTGAAAGATTATGCCACAAGCATTTAACATTCAAGCTTCTCACATTCACAATGAAATCTGCCCCCATATCTTAATATCAAAATTTTAGAAAAATTCTTCATCGCATAGAAGAAAGCATCTATTGTAATCTTTTATATCAAAAAAATAACCATATTGATGAAGTAAAATAAATTTCAATACATTAAAAGGCAGAAAAATCTTCTGCCTTTTATATAAAAAAACACATTGCATCTCTTCAAAAAAGATAGCGCAATCCAGCAGAAAAACTCGTTCCAGAAAAACCAATTTTCTTAAATTTATGCTGATAAGTTACATCTCCATGAAGAGAAAGTTTTGAAGAAAGATGGGCATTAAACCCAACCCCTGCTTCCAAAGAAGAACCAAAAAAACCTAACTGAAAATCGTTTTTAAAAGAAACGAATTGCTTATCTTCAAAACTATGCAAATAAGAAAGCTTACTATAAAAAGAGNATGCAAATAAGAAAGCTTACTATAAAAAGAAACTTCACGTCCCTCTTCCACAACACCTAACGTCTTGCTTAAACGCCCACCAACACGCCCCACCCATTGATGAAATTTTCCTAAATCAACATCAAGATTATCAATATCACGCGCCTGATTAAACTGAAGATGCTGATAAACAACCTGAATCTGCGGATCAAAAACAACACCTTTATACCCTGTTGCAAACGTTCTACCACTCGTTAAAGAACCGCTAAACTGTTTACCCTTTAACGCCACAACCTTGCCCCGTGCAAGGGTCAAAACATCTCCCTTAAAAAGACCATACGATACCACCCCATCCNCAAAAACAACACCTTTATACCCTGTTGCAAACGTTCTACCACTCGTTAAAGAACCGCTAAACTGTTTACCCTTTAACGCCACAACCTTGCCCCGTGAAAGAGTCAAAACATCACCCTTAAAAAGACCATACGATACCACCCCATCTATATAAAAACCGGTATCATGCTGCAAATTTCCATAAGCAGTAACAGACCATTTATTAAATGCGCTTTTTTTGCTTTGTTCAACATCCTGAGGGTGTAGAGAAAGATTTCCATAGTTCCCCAAAACTCCAAAGAATGTACGACCATATAAACTCTCAATCTCGTTTAACAAAACACCTGCTTGAAATGCATTATAATCGAGCTCAGCACCATAACCATATTCAAAAGCAGATAAATTGGAAGCATAGTGATGGCTCCCCCCATAAGCACGCAGAAAAAAGGCTGTCTTTTTATCATCTTTCCAGGAGGAATGAAAAGCATTCCGCATTGTCTCTAACGTCTTATTTTGCGTGGTCATATCCACTAAACCAGCATGAAATAAGGCATTTGGCAAAAGAAGATAAGTTGGAACCTGTGGAACAACCGCTCTAATTTGGAGATTAGACTGAACATCAAGCGGTATAGAGAGATTAGATGAAGGATCTAAAGGATCAGAGGACTGAGAAGGCTTTGGTTCAACAGGGGCAGAAGGAGGAGAAACAGTATCCAGAGATGAAGTGTCCTCCGGAGCAGAGGGCTCAGATGGCAGAACATCATTAGTAGAATCTTCAACTGGAACAAACGGTGCAGGCATAGGTTGCACAGCAGAAGGAGCCTCCGGAACTGTTGGTACAGAGGGAGGCTCAGACGGAACTGGTGCAGAAGGAGTCAGCGTCGAATCCGTAGGGATAAATGTTTCAGACGGTTCAGATCCTTCAGGCAAAGAAGGTGTAGATGGTATAAGTGGAGGCTCAACAGAAGGGGGTTGTTCAGGTGAAATAGTCTCTGTTGGTCGTTTAGAAGGAACCGTCTCTTCTTCAGATTGAGGAGGTAAAACTGTAGACGTTGGCTTAGAAGCAGTTTCAGAAGAATCTAATTCAGGACCAATGTAAACACTTTCGAGACGAAAATCCCAAAAATCCCCTTCTCCAACAACCAATCTATTCTTTGGATCTGCATTTCCAGAAGAAGAACTTGGACCATAGACACGAAGTTTATATTGATAAGGAAATCCATTCACCGTAGTATAACTATTGGCTAACTTAAAAGAACTTTCCTCTGCTGTCCCAGCAACTTGAACAAGTGAAATACTTTGACTTCCTTTATTGCCAGCTTCTCCTTCTAAGGTTTTGGAAAATTTCTCCATCATGAGCAGTGTACTTCCCAAAACATTCCCGTAGATCAAAATACGATCAGTTTTTTGAGGATTAAACGAGCCGTCATTATTCACAAACGCACTCATCTTAATCTGCACATTTCCCTTTGCATTATAGGCTTCTTTATCATATTGTATCCCCTCTATTGGATTTATGTCATTTAGATTACTTCCTTTCTCAATATATACTTTTCCAATATATAGCGTTTGATAATCTTGAGATATAAATTTATCAAAAAAAATTGTGCTATCAGAAATGCTTATAGACGAAAGTAATGAATCTACAGGAAGAGATTCCTGTAAATCTGTATGTTTCCTTTTGGTGAGATACCATGCAGAGCCATTTGTTAATTCTAAGTGAACAGTTGATGCATCCTCAACACGAATACCCCCTGTAAGGATAGAATCCTTTGCTTTCACCAATAGAGAAGAATTATTTTGAGCCTTTAACAATAAATCACCAGAGATCTTTGTCCTTTCTGTTAATTCAATGGTAGCTTCAGCTCCATAAATATCATCTCCCGTACTATAAATGGCAATACCATCGGGAACTGAAAAAGTTGTCTGTGACAAATGCAAAGATGCTTCACCCCAAACAATTTTTTCTACTTTTGAAAGTTTTTCACTCCCTACCTTAAACATATCACCCCATACATCTGGGCCTAATCCATAAAAATACAGACCGTATACTCCCTCACCCTGAACAGAAATTTCTGTACCTTCAATCTTAATATTTGTCTTTTTAAACTCATTTGATGAAGCGTATTCTTGAACCAATTTACCTTCAGCATCTGCATAACCTGCAAAATTCGTAATCAAGAAGCCATGCATATCAGTGAGCTGAATAGAATCACCACGCAAATGAACATCACCACCCTGTGATATGTCAAAAGCTCTTGGAAATTCATCAATAGTTTCATTATCAACTACAATCGTATGTTTCTTACCTTTTCCCTGAATCTTGGTTGTATCAATAAGATATTTTCCCCCAAATTGTGTTGAAAACGCACCAATCTCATTAAAAGTAATAGTACTGCCTGACATCCTAACGAATGCATCAGAACTACTCACAAATCCAATCCCTTTTGCATTCAAATTATCTGATACAATATCAATATTTACGCTCACTAAAGCAATATCGGTTTTTTTTCCTTCTGCACATACAGCTTGCAAACTACCTTCAATCTTCCCTCTATTCATCACAACTTGCCCGTTCTGAACACGAAAACCGGACATATCCTTAATATTTGAATTGGTTAGAACAAGCCTGCCATCATCTTTTACAGATGCACTATATAAAAATGACTGCTTTGGCCTATGCGAGATAATATTTGTCTCTAATAAATTTAAAACAGTTCCCTCTTTTTCTATAGAGAAGACAGCAACAAAATCATCTAGAGAAGAGACAGAAGGAGTATAATTTTTATTACTTATCGTATGTTTTTTACTATCGCTATATGTAAAAAAACTCCCTGATACATTACAGGAAGTTCCTAAATTATTAAAATTCGCATTAACACTCATGATTGGCAAAAAAGAAACAATAGCCGTTGTAATAAATAAAAATCTATACCCGCTTAATACATTAACCATAACTTTATTCCCAATTTGCCTTTCTCCCCCTGTTAGTTAAAAATAAAAAATATTCCCCATAACATTAAGTTAAACACACTAACAATAGCAAGTATAAAACTTAAATAAGCACTTTATACTTCATAAAACACTCTATAACTTATGTAAAAACTACTCTATATTTCATAGGTATCTAAAAACGATAGTATAAACCACCTGAAAAAATAATCCCTGAAAAACCTCCTTTTCTAAGGCAATGCTGATAAGTTACATCTCCATGCAAAGCAAAGTTTGAAGACAACTGAGCCTTCAACCCCCACTCCAGTTTCTAAAGAAGAACCAAAAGCCCTCATTGGAATTCATCTCCAAACTGCACACGTTGTTTTCCTCTAAAACTAATGGCAAGCTGAAGCTTGCAATTGAAAGAAACAACAAGAGCCTCTTCAGAAGCAGCAAGCGTCTTTCTTAAAGACCCACCAACACGCATCACCCACAAATCAAGCTTTCCCATCTCAATATCAAAACCATCAATATCAGACGCCTTATCAAACCACACATTTTGATAAACAACCTAAACCTGCGGATCAAAAATAACCCCTTTATGCCCTGTCATAAATGACTTGCCCACAATCAATGAAGCACTCAAAGGTGTTTCCTTCAATGTTGCTGTCTTGCCTCTTGCTTGCGTCAGAACATCCCCTTTAAATAACCCATAGGAAAAAAGTCCGTCGATATAAAAGCCTGCATCATGCTGCATATTGCCATATACTGTAATAGACCATTTATCAAATGTACTTTTTTGCTTTCTTTAACATCTTGAGGTTGTAGAGAGTTTTTTTCCATATTCTCCATTATTCCAAAGCTCAAAGTGTGATGTGTATCCTCAATCGCATTGAGCAAGACACTTGCCTCTATACCATGAACATCAGAAACCTGAATCTTACCTTCATCAAAGGAAAAAACCACCCTGCTTCACACCAAACACAGATTGAGATAACGTAGCATTTCTACCACTTTTCTTTTCGCCATTTCCTGTAATAGAACTCTTTTTAAAAGAAGTTTTATTATCTTTTGACACAACCACTGCTGATGTAATCTTCTCAGATCTCTTTAATTCTAAAATTCCATCAGTTCCTGAAACGCCTTTTTCCCCTTTACTTTTTTGCGGCTTAATAACTATGTTATGAGATGGTATTGTAAAAATATCACCTGTAGTCCTCCTACCCAATCCACTCATATATAACTTATTACGACTTCCAAAAGTACGAGAAGCATCAACTGTATCACACGAATACGACTTAAAAAGAGAATTACACGAGGGGTTATAATCTTCTGCACTCACATCTATATTGTGCACGAAGAAAGAAATAGAGGTCGTAAGAGAACACACACACATAGCGTTTTAGTACTTTAATCATAATTTAGTCTAAACTCTCTTTATTTTATCTTCATAAAAAACTGAAAAGACACACCTAGTTCATCTACTCATTATTCTTATTATGTACCGTTACATATAATTTGTTTTGTGTTATATGTAAAGTCAAAAATCAGAAAAACAACACAACAAAACCATGTTTTGTATTTATGTCTTTCACAAAGGATGTATTAAAGAAAAATACAATTAAAAATGATAACTTAATCCACCAGAAAAATGCGTTCCGGAAAAGCCGTCACTCGTAAATTTATGCTGATAAATCAGATCGCTATGAAAAATAATTTTGGAAGATAATTGCGAAAAAACACCAAATCCAGCTTCTAAAGAAGTCCCAAAGGAACCAAGCTGGAAGGCATCTTTAAAATATACAAATTGTTTATCATCAAAACTACGAATGAAATGAAGCTTACCATAGAATGAGAGAACATGTGCATCTTTATCTTTAGTAAATGTAAGTGTCTTCGTTAAATACCCACCAATACGCATCCCCCAATGATCTGGACTTCGCATATCAATATTAAAATTATCAATATCACGAGTCTTATGAAACTGGAGATTTTGATAAACAAACTGAACCTGTGGTTCAAAAATAAAATATCGGCTGCCTATCATAAACGTTTTACCAGCAATTAAAGAAACACTTAGGGGCTTCCCTCTCAATGCAGCCGTTTTACCTCGCTCAAGTGTGAGAACATTTCCATTAAACAAACCATAAGAGAAGAGACCATCCATATAGAGACCCGTATCATGCTGCATGCTTCCATATGCTGTGATTGTCCATTTATCAAATATACTTTCTTGACTTTGTTTAACCTTTCGAGGCTGCAAAGAAAGCTTGCCATAATTTCCCATAATCCCAAAAGATGTCGTACTGTATGCACTTTCGATTTTCTTGAGTAAAACACCTGCCTCTAGTGCATTATAATCAAGCTCACCGCCATAATCACCATATTTAAATGCAGACAAATTTGAAGTATAATGATGATGTCCACCGTAACCGCGCAAAAACAAAGCGGGATTTTCATCATTTTTCAACAACCGACCAGGAACAGTTCGCAGCGCTTGCAACTGCTTGCTTTGATTACTGATATCCATCAAACCAGCATAAAATAAGGTATTTGGCACAAGAATATAAGTCAAAACCTGTGGAACAACGACTCTCACATTTGGCTCAAAATGAGAAGAAGGCTCAAAAACAGATGCCGGAACAGAAGAACCAGACGCAGGTGGAGTAACAACAAAAGGAGTGGGTGAAACAGATGGCGGAACAGAAGAACCAGATGCAACTGGGGAAACAACAGAAGGAGTGGATGAAACAGATGACGGAACAGGTGAACCAGATGCAACTGGGGAAACAACAGAAGGAGTGGGTGAAACAGATGACGGAACAGGTGAACCAGATGCAACTGGGGAAACAACAGAAGGAGTGGGTGAAACAGATGACGGAACAGGTGAACCAGATGCAACTGGGGAAACAACAGAAGGAGTGGGTGAAACAGATGACGGAACAGGTGAACCAGATGCAACTGGGGAAACAACAGAAGGAGTGGGTGAAACAGATGACGGAACAAGTGAACCAGATGCAACTGGGGAAACAACAGAAGGAGTGGGTGAAACAGATAGCGGAACAGGTGAACCAGATTCAGGTGGAGCAACTGGATTAGATTCAGCAATAGCGGGAACAACAGGTGCAAGAGAGGAAAGAGGATTGGGGATCTCAAGTACAAAAACATCAGATACATTAAGTGTGGTCGTAAGATGGGAATCCCTATCAGGAGAATCTACAGGAGAAGAAAGACTTGGCTCCTGAGATTTTTGCTGAGAGTTAGAATCAATAGAACCATCCTCACCTCCAGTAATATTAGGATGAATTTTAAGAACAGAAGGAATATCATCAGAAGAAGGGGGGACAACCAAATCATGAACAGGAAAAACTTTAGTGGAATCAAGAGAAGTAGAATCAACAAATTGACTTTCAAGTCGGAAATCCCAAAATGTTCCGGAGTTTTTAAGCACTCTTTGATTGGAATCTGCCGCCCCTAAAGAAGAGCTTGGACCATAACTCTTAAGATGATACTGATAGGGGGAGGCTTCAAGTGTGACATACCCCCCATTTAACTGAAAAGAATCTTCCATGGCTTTTCCATAAACCTGAATAATGGAAATCCCCTGATTATTACCACCATCTCCCGTCAATGCCCCTGAGCTTCCAGGAACACTATACACATGAACTGTTGTTTTTCCTTCAAGATCACCATTGATTAAAAGCCGGTCAGTTTTTTGCTCTTGCAGAGCTCCGCCTTTATCCAAATATGCATTAAGATAAAGATTCACATCACCGTGCGCTTTATAGACAGTCCCAGATCCTTTTCCAATGAGAAGTGTCTGATAACCATTTGTTTTTTTAGATTTTAATTCTTCAAAAACAAGAGAACTATCCGTAAGATTGACCGATGAAATGAAGGAATAGTCCCCTAAATTAGAACCAAAAGCATCAGAATTTTGCAATTTGTCATATTTTGGTCGCGATAAAGTCCACTTTGAACCATTTTTTAAATCTATCGTAGCTGTAGAACTTTCATCAACATGTGCGCCTCCTACAAGGGTAGAAGCATCAGCCTCAATCTTTACATTAGAACGCTCAACAGCTTTCAGGAGTGAATCTCCAGAAATTTTTGAATTTTGTAAGAGTTTAACAGAACTTTCGAATTCTCGACTATAAATAGCCGTACTTTCTGGAGCCATAAAAGTTGTCTTTGTCAAATGGACAGTCCCTTTTCCAGGTATAATTGTTTTTTTATCATTTAAGACAGCTTCCCAAAAAAAGTGCATGCCATTAAATCCATTCCCTCTCACAAAAATATTGGAATATTTTATATGAGCAGCATTATGGTTATTCCCCTGCACTACAATACCATGAACATTGTCGACATTAACGTTTCCTTTCTGGAAATTAAGAGAGCCTTTCCCCTGAAGCATACTAAAAGCAGAACCTTCACGATAATTATCTGTATTTGTTCCCAGTTTCCCCCTCCCACTAATAGAAACGCCCTCTAAATTAATTTCTCCATCTCCTCCTGTTTGAACACCAATACCATCAGCAAAATTAATTTTTCCTCCTTTCATATAAATTTTTGCACCATTATGACTCAAAAGACCTATCGCATCAGAAGATGTCTTAATCTCTGTCTTGGTCAAAGAAACAAACGACCCTTTACCCCCAACACTGATCCCCATTCTGGTTGCTTTAATCACCCCATTCTGCATCTCAAAAGCTCCCTCATCATTAATATCGGCCCCTATCGACACGTTATTTAACATGGAATCAAATAGAGCAACGCCTCCCCCATTTGAGGACTTTACAGCTGTTGTCCAAGCGTTTGTTTCTGAATGTCCATGTGCATTCGAAACACCGTTAATGATTATAGCCTCTCCCTCAATGACTGTATTTTTCCCTGATGCCTCTATGGCAGCATCAGAACTTTCACCCGTAAGTTGATAAGTTTTCTTGGCAATTTCATGCGTTTTACCATCATTACAGCGATAAAATGAGGCACTTTCGTTACATGAATATGGCTTCTTCTCAGAAGAAATCTCACCTGCATCAGTATTGTATACAAAGAAAAAAATAACCGTTGTAAAATGATATAAAGAGAGATGATTTTTAAACATAATTTTCTACAAACTTTCTTCCCCTTCTCTAAAAACAAAAAACACGCGTTCTGTTTAATAACTTTGGTTACGCGTGATAATTTAAAATACGTTTTGTGTTTTATATATCCGCCCTATGTTTTATGTAAAGCCAGAATCCCAAAATATCACAATTTAAAATTGTATTATTTATAAAAACGCGTAAAAATATAGATAGAAATAAAAATTCCACCCCAAAGCAGTGATTTCAAGAGAATTTAATAAAAATAAACTCAAAGAAGAAAAACAGCATAAGAAGCAAAAACTGCAAACCAGAAAGCCTTATCTCGTTTCTAAAAAGAAACAAACTTGCTCATGCAAAAAAAAACATTTTTTTAAAAAACTTATTTAAAAAGTTGCAAACAAATAATAAAAAACCACAAGCTATGCTTGTGGTTTTTTAAACAACTTACCTCAAGATGATCATCCTAAAAACGATAGCGCAATCCACCAGAAAAACTGATTCCAGAAAAACCACCTTTACTCAACTTATGCTGATAAACCAAATCACCATGAAGCGCAAATTTTTGAGACAAGCGAGCATTAAGACCTAATCCAGCCTCTAGAGAAGAACCAAAAGCCCCTAACTGGAAAGAATCTTTAAAGCGCACAGACCTTTCTTTTCCAAAATCATGGGCAAAATGAATCTTTCCATAAAAAGAAACATCACGATCTTTTTCAGACGCAGTAAGAGTCTTTATCAAGCGACCACCCATACGCACCATCAATTGATCAAGTTTATCCATCTCAATATTAAAATTATCAATATCGCGGGCCTCATTAAATTGAAGATGCTGATAAACAACCTGAACCTGTGGATCAAAAACAACACCTTCATATCCTGTGGCAATTCTCTGACCACTCATCAAGGAAACACTTAAAGGGTTACCCTTCAATGTTGCCGTTTTACCCCGCGCAGTTGTCAGAACATCTCCCTTAAACAGACCATAAGATAACAAACCATCAACATAGAATCCTACATCATGCTGCATACTTCCATAAACTGTAGCAGTCCATTTATCAAATGTACTTTTTTGGCTTTGTGCAACATCTCGAGGTTGTAGAGAAAGCTTTCCATAAGACCCCATCACCCCAAAGGATATAACACTGTCAACATTTTCAACAGTTTGTAGCAAAACACCTGTCTCTAGTGCATAGTACCCTAGATCTCCCCCATAACCATATTCAAGCGCAGATAAATCTGAGGCATAACGATAACTTCCACCATAGCCACGCAAAAATGAAGCAGAATTTTCATGAATTTGCAACATTCCACTAAGATTAGTCCGTACTATCTCCAACTGCTTGTTTTGATTGCTGATATCTATCAAACCAGCGTGGAACAAACTATTCGGCAAAAGTAGATAAGTTGGCACCTGAGGAACAACAGATCTTACACCTCGTTGAGACGGAGAAACATTTTCAATTTCAGAAAGACTATCTGTAGAAGACGCTGGAACAACATCACCAGAAGATTCGGGAATAATATCCTCAACAGAAGCACGTGCAGGAGGTGTACGTTGAGAAACCATAGGAGTTTCTCTATAATCAGCAGTTTGAACATATTCATTTTCTAAACGAAAATTCCAAAATGCTCCTCCGTTCAAAGAAAATCTCTGTTTAACATGCTCCTCCCCTCTAGTAACACTTGGGCCATAAGAACGAAGAACATATTTATAAGGCGCGCCATTTAATGCAACATACTGCCCATTCAGTTGAAAAGAGTCATACGATGCATCTCCATAAACTTGAATAATTGAAACACTATGCGCTTTTTCGTTTTTTTCTTCTAAACCTCCCGCAACCCCTTGTATATGGACTATAGTTCTTCCCTTAACGTCACCATGAATGAGAAGCCGATCCGTTACTTGATGATCACTTGTATCACTAGGATTTAAACGTGCATTCAAATGAATCCAAGCATCACCAAAAGCCTGATAAACAATACCTGTTCCTTTTCCAATATAAAGCGTTTGATATGCATGATTAGTACTGGACTTTGGTTTTTCAAAAGTAATGGAACTATTAGAAAGGTGTACCGATGAAATAAACGAAACACCTCTATAATTAGGATCTTGTAATTTTTTCTGTCTTGGTTGCAATAAAGCCCACTGTGAATTATTTCCCAAGATAAGGTCGACTTTAGAACTGTTATCAACCTGAGTTTGACCGACAAGTGCAGAAGCATCAGCAACAACCTCTATAGAAGAGTTACGATCAGCCTTCAGCAACAAATCCCCAAAAAGCTTTGTTTCCTTTAAAAATATTTTAGATTTTCCAGATTGACTGCTATAAACAGCTATACTATCTGGAACGACAAAACGCGTCTTTTTCAAATCAACGCGCAATGATTTTCCCTCTGACGAACCTTCTGATGCTGCCACACCTTCAAAGTGTATACCATAAAATGCATTACCTTTCACTGTAATATTGGAATCTCCAATATTAATCTGAGGAGCTTTATCTCCCTGCAATAAAAGCCCATGAGCATCAGTAACATCAACAGAACCTTTCATAAACTGAACATAACCATCTTCAGATATATGAAAAGCTGCCTGACGACCTGCATCCAGCCCTTGATCATCCTTGCCGGTACTCCCCTTGCCGGTAATAGAGACACCCTCTAAAATAAGATATCCTTTTTCTCCTGCTTTAACCCCAACTCTCCCTAGGCTAATTTGCGTATTCGTTAAATCAACACCACTTTGAGATTTTCCTCCAGCAAAAGCCCCCACTTTGATTGCATCAATTGATCCACCAGACATTACGATGAATCCACCTTGAGCTTCCACCCCCACTAAAACCCCACTCAACGTGGAATCGCTCAGAAAGACGCCCGCTTCTTCTGATACCTTTACTCCATATTTCCAAAAATTGTTTTCCGAGTTATTCTTTTCATCCAAAATACCCCTAACAGTTACATTCTTGCCACGAATAATTGTACCTTCCTTAGACGCCTCTATGGCTCCATAAACACCATTAACATTTTTATCCATTAGCGAATAAACTTTATTATTAATTTCATGCTCTCCACCACCACACTGATAAAACGCTGCATTCTGATCACATGAAGACTGCTTTTTTCCAGAGATAACCTGAGATTCAGCATTGCGTGCAAAAACACCAACATTGTGTGTCAAAAAAAGAAGTGCCGTTGTAAAAGTACATAAGGAGAAGCGATTTTTAAATAGATTGACCATAATTCCACCATAATCCCCCCTCTTCTTACTAAGATCTATACATAACGTATCAAAAAACTTAACCAAAAGAAAAATATTTAATACGTTTAGGTTTTAATATTGTGAGTTTATTAATATTTTTTGTGTTTTATGTAAATATGGAATTAAAAAATTACTCGAAAATACAATCTAAATCTGTCGCTTTTACAAAGAATTTGCAAAAATATAACTGAAGAACGACAGAAAAATCACCTTTAACGTTGTTAGTCAAAAACACCCTTAGTCAGTTGACATGCATTAAGAACACCTACTTTAACTGCCGTCTAATCACCGCCAGAACGGATATAATCAACATCCTTACGATAATATTATATTGAAACAGTGTACACTCTGTAAGCAGACAAAACATATGCCAAAATTGAGAAACAAGAGTTCACATATGCCTTTTAGGCAATCTTCATGGTAAGACAGTCTAATAAAAAGTAGGAACGTGTAAAAATCAGTTCCGATTTTACCTTCTCCTTTTAATTCAACTTTACAATATTCAAAAACATTCAGAGCCATATTTTAAAAAGTGAAGATGACACATGACTTCATCTTTTTATTTATGCATTTAAAGAAAACACACTTTCAAAAAACAATACGTCATTATGTTTCTCATTCACCAATTTTCTCAGATATATCTCATATTTCCATCCCCATTTCATAACGACAGCAGATATAATATCAAGTTTATCGGATACAGCCCTCATTGTGCCTGAGTAGCATCTTTGTCTTTGCCAATTTCTAATATTGTAAATCCTCTCCTCTTAATATAATTCCCCAAATTATATTGACTCCTTTCTTAAATGATTATCCACTTGCCAATCTTACATATAATAGACAAAGGAATGCTTTTTATGGATTCATCATAAAATCCTTGAAAATATTTCAGCACCCTAAATTAAAAAATATCTTTATAAATCAAAATATTATAAATAGTATAATAATCACTCTGAAATACGCGTTTTGAAACGATAACGTACAAGCCTTCAGACTTTTCAAAAAAACGAAAGAAGTCCAACCTAAAAGCATATTAAAGATATGCAAAGTCACACTCTCGTAAAAATGCTATAACACAAAATGAATAGATAATGAGAAAAAGCCACAAGTATAACTTGTAGCTTTTTGAAAGATTAATCAAAAACAGAAATAATACTAGAAATGATAACGCAATCCACCTGAAAAACTCGTTCCAGAAAAACCAGCTTTCGTTAGTTTGTGCTGATAAACCAAATCGCCGTAAAGCGCAAAATTTTGAGATAATTGGGCATTAAAACCTAATCCAGTTTCTAACGAAGAACCAAAAGCACCTAGCTGAAAAGCATCTTTAAAATGCACAAATTGTTTTCCTTCAAAACCATGAGCAAGATGAAGCTTGCCATAGAAAGAAACAACCTGAGCCTCATCAGTAGCAACCAGCCTCTTTGTTAAACGCCCTCCAACACGCCCTACCCACTGATGAAGTTTTCCTAAATCAATATCAAAGCCGTCCACATCACGCACCTTATTAAATTGAAGATATTGATAAACAACCTGAACTTGCGGATCAAAAACAAAACCGTCCTCCCCCACCATAAACGTTTTACCAGCAGTCAATGAAGCACTTAAAGGGAAACCCTTTAATGTTGCCGTCTTGCCCCGTGCAGTTGTTAGAACATCACCTTTAAACAAGCCGTAAGACACAAGACCATCAACGTAAAAACCTGCATCATGCTGCATACCACCATATGCCGTAACTGACCATTTATCAAATGTACTTTTTTGACTCTGCTCAACATTCAAAGGTTGCAAAGAAAATCTCTCGTAAGCCCCGATAACTCCAAAAGAAGTGGAACCATACATATTTTCGATTGCTTTCAGCAAAACACCTGCCTCTAGTGCATTATAATCAAACTCGCCGCCATAACCATATTCAAGCGTGGAAAGGTTTGAAGTATAACGATGATTGCCGCCATAACCGCTCACAAAAAAGAGAGGATTTTCACGACTTTCTAATAAGCCCCCAGAAGTAATTCGCAAAGCTTCTAACCGCTTATTTTGATTGTTAACATTCATCAAACCAATATGACGTAAGGCATTAGGCAAAAGGAGATAAGTCGGAACCTGCGGAACAACAGCCTTAACGCCCGGCTTAGGACGAGGATGAGGCTCCGGAGCTGGTTCTGGAGAAGGTTCTGGTCCCGGAATTGGCTTAGGAGCAGGATCTGGTTTAGGTTGAACATCAGAATCTATAGACCTACTTTCAAGGCGGAAATCCCAAAAATCTCCACTCCCTTCAACTAATCTCTGATCCATACTTGCTTTTCCAAACTCAGATTCTGGACCATAACTATAAAGCTTATACTGATAAGGTAATTCGTTTAAGGCTACATAACCACCTTCCAACTGAAAAGAATCTTGCTTTGCTTGTCCAGAAACCTGAATGATTGAAATACCTTCAGCATTCCCCCCCTTTCCCGTATATCCTCCTGGACTTCCTGCAACTCCATGCACTTGGAGCTTTGTTTTTCCCGAAACATCACCATGAATTAAAACACGATCCGTCTTTTGATGATTAAGAGCACCACCACTATTCAGATATGTATTAAGGGAAATAGAGGCACCATCCCGTACTCTATAAACTTCACCCTTTCCCTTTCCAATACGAAGGGTTTGATAATCATCAACAGAAGAAGATTCGTGTCTTTTAAAATTAATAGAGCTCTCATCCATAAGACTCACGAGTGAAATAGAAGAATCATGTGCAGCCTCGTGTTGATCTTTTTGCAACGGTTGTTGTAAAATCCATTTAGAACGGCCTCCCAAATAAAGCTCAGCATTAGAGTCTTTATCAACGTGTGTGCGACCCTCAAGAGTAGAAGCATCCGCCAAAACTGTTATAGAAGCACCTTCCTCAGCTTTTAATAAAAAATTCCCTGAACGAAGAGTGCTGTGTACCAACCCCACCGCACCAGAAATCATGTTTTTACCATAAAGAGCCGCATCGTCTAAAACAGAAAACTCTGTTTTATCCAAATTAACAACTTCTAATCGTGGTGGAACTTTTTCTTCCTCTGATGAAATTTCTTCTTTTTTATCCCCACCTTCACTCCATGGCTTCTCTCCCCGAAAATAGATACCATAAGATCCCTTACCATTTACGGTAACAGAAGAGGATTTCATATTAACTTCAGTCACAGGAATCTTTGAATCAGAATCCTCATTTGATAAATCTTTAACTTCCTGAAGAGGAATAGAATTGACTATATTTTCTAATAATATGCCATGGATACCCCCACCAGTACTAACAATATTACCCTCTAAATTAACAGCCCCCCCTAAATCCATATGCACAACCGCACGATCCTTACCTTTATCACCCTTCCCAGTAATTTTAACATTCTCGAGATTTACTTTTCCACCTAACATCGAAGAAATCCCATGGCTGTTCATAAAATCAACTGATCCACCTGACATCCAAATTTCTGAATGATCATAACTTAAAAGACTTGCATTCCCATTAGCTGTCTTAATTTCTGTATCCTCTAAAAGAACAAACGAATTCTCTGTTGCATCAACACCCTCATGACTTTCCTTAATTTTTCCATTTTTTACCTCAATCACTCCATCACTCGCACGAAGGGCTATAACTGTATTTTTGATAATCGGATCTTCCAAAACAATCTTACCGTTCTCTAATACATGCACCCCCACTAGAAAAGTTTTATCAGCAACTTGACTACTAACCGTTACATCCTCCCCACTAACCCTTGTGCCTATTCCTTTTACCGTTATAGCAGTAGGATCATCAGGATAATTGGAAACGTTCTTATTTGTAATCCTATAAGATTTATTATCAATTTTGGATTCCCTGCAATTATCGCATATATAATACAACCCATCATAGTAATAAAACCCACGCTTTATACCTCTTTCATCAAAGCCTGCATCTTTAACAGAGTTATCTATATGACCATTATTCGATCCCTCCATTCCACTCAACCCACGATAATCACTTCCCCCACGAATACCCTCATCGTTATTGCCAACAGGAATCATATTAGGAGGATAATAATTCTGCCCACTCTCTCCACTAAAGGGAGGCTTATACGCATTACTCCCACTAAGATGAGGACCAGAAGTAACACTAATACCGTTAATCGGAGTAACAGTTATAACATAAGGTTTACCGACCTCCTCTGTAGCGGCATACACTTCTCTTCCATTTTGAAGCAAAGAGAGGATAGCTGTTGTACAAGCACATAAACATACATGATTTCTAAAAACTTTAATCATAGTTCCCTCGAAACTTTCCTTCCCCTCTCATTAAAAACAAAAGCACTTACAAAACACCCCATTGCACACCTCAAAAATACGAAAAGTGTAACAAAAGAACATGCCTCATGCTCATCTGAACTGTGTAATGAATTATCCCAATAAATTTGGCAAAAGCTCTACGCCAAAACCACCTATAAGAGAACAATTACAGAAACACACTTTATGAGTGTATAATGCATTCTGTATTTCGTGTAAAGAAAAAATAAAACCAGTGCGTGCAATTAATTAAAAACACAATCAAACCTTGTGAACTTTAAAAATTAATCCACAAGGAGATGAATGAAACAATGATTTAAATCCGTAAAAAACAAACTCTCAAAAACGAGCTTTAGAAAACATCAAATATTATATTAGATAATATCAATACAGTACCAAAAAGGATAACGTAACGCATACCGGTCTGCTGAACGCTTAAAAAGCCGATAAAAGCGAAGCACTCTATCGCATCAGTAGCAGCATAAATTTTAAGAAAATTCGCTTTAGCGGAGAAAAGTGCTCTCATACACAAAACAAACTATGTTTTTTTTGCTCAATCAAGAAGACGAAAATCTTTTAAAGACAACACAAGTTGTTACAAAGAAAAAAGGCAGCACAATGTGCTGCCTTTTCTAAAAAGGTACATAGTGTACCTTATATTAAAACTGATAACGTACTCCTCCGGAAAAACTTGTTCCCGAAAAACCAGCCTTATTAAGCTTATGTTGATAGAGAATATCAGCATGCAGAGAGAACTGTGGCAACAATTTGGCATTAAAACCTAATCCAGCCTCTATAGAGGAACCAAAAGCTCCTAACTTGAAAGCATCATTGAAATGCACAGACTGTTTTCCTTCAAAACCATGAGCAAGATAAAGCTTACCATAGAAAGCAATAGCATTCACGCCTTCAGAACCTGTAGGAATCTTGGTTAAGCGTCCACCAACACGTGCTACCCACTGATTAAGGTTACCCATTTCAATATCAAAATTGTCGATATCACGGGCTTTATTAAACTGGAGATGTTGATACACAACCTGAACCTGCGGATCAAAGACAAAGCCCTTATATCCTGTCATAATTGTCTGACCACCAGCTAAAGAAACACTCAAAGGATTACCTTTTAATGTTGCTGTTTTACCGCGTGCAAGGGTGAGAACATCACCTTTGAACAGACCATAGGATAAAAGACCGTCGACATAGAAGCCAACATTATGCTGCATGCTACCATATACCGTAGCAGTCCATTTATCAAATGCACTCTTCTGACTGTACTCAACATTCACAGGCTGCAGAGAAAGTTTTCCATAAGTTCCCATAACGCCAAAGGATATAGCACTGTCAGCATTTTCAATAGTTTGCAGCAAAACACCTGCCTCTACACCATTATAACTAAGATCACCTCCGTAACCATATTCAAGTGCGGACAGATCTGAAGCATAACGGTAATTTCCACCATAGCCGCGCAAGTATAAAGCGGGATTTTCACGAACCTCTACCATTCCTGTAGAAGTCATCCGCAACGTCTCCAATTGCTTATTTTGATTGCTAATATCCATTAAACCAGCGTGGAATACACTATTAGGCAAGCTGAGATAAGTTGGAACCTGTGGAACAACAGACCTTACAAATTGTTCAGGAAGGGCAGCAGATCCAACAGACTTAACATACTGATTTTCTAAACGGAAATTCCAAAATTCTCCACCATCCTTAACAAATTTCTGCTGAACATGCTCCTGTTTCGAAGTCGCTTCTGGAGCATAAGCACGAAGGGTGTATTTGTAAGGTGAGTTTCTCAGTGCAACATAATTGCCATCGAGTTGGAAAGAGTCTTTCTTCGCTTGACCATAGACCTGAATAATTGAAACAGTATGAGCAATCTTGGCATTCGCTTTACCATCTCCTACATTGCCCGCATCACCTCGTACATGTATTTTTGTTTTTCCAGAAACATCACCATGAATGACAAGCCGATCAGTGACTTGCTGATCACTCGGATCACGAGGATTTAAACGTGCATTGAGATGAATTACAGCATTACCCTGTGCCGCATAAACAGTTCCTTTCCCATTTCCAATATGGAGAGTCTGATATTTTCCTTCAGATTCCGAAGGTGCAAAATCAATAGCACTATTTACAAGACTTACAGAAGAAATGCATGAATCCGCACATCCTGAATCTAGAGTCCCCAAATTCCTCTGTGCACTTCTTTTTAGAATCCACTGTGAATTATTAACCAAGTCTAATTTTGCATAAGAATTTTTATCAACGCGAACACCGCCTGTAACAATAGAATTATCAACTGAAACCAATATGTTCGAATCATTCTCAGCTTTTAATAACAAGTCACCAGCAAGAGTTGTTTTATTTTCTAATGAAACACGACCACCAGAATTATTACCATAGATAGCTATACCATTTGCAACTTCAAAATCAGTTTTTTTCAACGAAACTGTCCCTGTTATGCCTATAGGCGTTTTTTCCTGTTTGGACACAGTACTCCGCTTAACAACATTTGTTTTCTCAGTTGTTAAATCCTGACTTCGATTTTGTTGACTCGCTTCCTTCTGTGTTCCCCCATCAAAATATATACCGTAGACTCCGTCACCTTCCACTTTAACAGCAGAAGACTCGATATTTACGTGATTCATAGTAGGACGAACGTCAGAGGATCTCCTTCTCCTAGAAGAACCCGTCTCAACAGCATCACCACTCTTCATAACCCACACAGCATGGGCATCAGTAACAACATTTCCGTTCTTAAAATCAACAGAAGCATTATCACTCACCAGAAAAGCTGCACGCTCTAAATTCTCTGCTGAATCTAACTTATTCTGCGCTTTTTTCGCAGTAATGCTAACTTTGTCTAACTTAACGCTGCCTCCAGATTCCGACCTTACTGCCACTCCTCTTTCAATAGCAATCTTTCCAGTGTCCATGGTTACCTCACCAGCCTGACTCACCAGACCAGCTGCAGCAAAATTCCCCGTCACGTTAATTTTTGTATCCTTTAAGTTAACAGACGATCCAGAACCTGCCAAAGCACCCACATAAAGCGCATCTACTGTTCCACCAATCATCTTAACTTTTCCGCCACTTTTAGCTTCAAGCCCAATTACAGAAAATTGAATTGTTGAGTTTTTATCCAAAACAATCTCTGCTTTTTCTTCTGCAAGCACAGCACTCACAAACTTTGATGGCGTAACACCAAAATTACTTCCTTTATCAGATTCTGCTCCAACAATAGTGGCAGTTTCTAACTTAACAACTGTATTACTCTTTGCATGCATAGAATGCTGAGTATCACCACGCGCCTTCAGTGTTTGTCCTGTTATCGTGTGTAATTTTCCATCGGCACAAGAATAAGCAACTTGCAATCTCTCCGCACCATTTTTCCCCATATCTCCACTACATTGAGAAGAACCACCTTCCTGCTTTATACCATTGGTTGATGTAACAGTATATACAACCCCAGGGTTTTGCGATTCAGATCTAAGTGTATTGGCTCCGCCAGTAGAAAGTAGAACACGCCCTACAGGTTTATCTCCCATCTCCTTAGATGCAGGCTTCTCTTGCTTAGACGCAGTAGAATTAACTAAGAAAGAAGAAGCCTTAGGCTTTCCAGTTTTTCCAGAAGTAGTAGGTTCTATAGTCTCTGAACTTCCTAACAAAGAAGACTGAGGAGCAGAAGGCTCAGCAGGAAGAACATCTAACGTAGAAGATGAAGTACCTTCTTCAGTTCCAGCGACTGACGAAATTCCAGCCAAAAGACCTAACTCCACATCAGAATCGCCTGTGTCAGACCTTCCAAGTCCAGAACTCTCCGGCGTAAAAGATTGAGGAGCAGAAGATATAACAGCCTGAGACGGAATTAATCCAACCTCTGTAATATCACTATTCACATCAACTGTATCAGTATCACTGTGGATCACTGTAGCATTTTCTACTTCATTCTGACTATCTGTTCCATTAGGAGAAGCAATAAGAGAAGTATCTTCACTTCCATCAACAGTCTCCTCAGTTGTCAAAACTCTTAGTGAAGCAGATGGAGTATGTCCTTCTGATTCAAAAGTTGTAACAGGATTTCCAACAGATACATCAGCCTCTTCTACATCAGATCTCCCAAGTGTTTCAGGATTCCCTGGCAAAACAGAAGCAGTAACTTGATCAGGTACTAATGAAGAATCTAATCCTGAAGAACTATTTACCCCAGACACAGTGCCTGCATCTTCAGATGACGAAACATCAAAAACAACAGGTCGCACAAAAGGTGTCTTAGGACTAATACGATTACGAGGTCCATGAGCTATACTTTGCCGCCTCTCACCATTTTCTAATTTACTTTCTAAGCTGAAAGTCCACACTACCTCAGGTCTATTTTCAGGTTTTCTTGGTCTACTGGAATATCTTATTGGACCAGAAGCACTATATTGCATTGGACCAGAAGCCCTAAGAACATATTGATAAGGTGATCCCTGCAATGTAACATATTCATTAGCAAGTTTAAAAGAATCTTCTTCTGCTTCTCCATAAACTTGAATAATTTGAAGAGAGGCAGGTTTTTTTCTATTTTCCTCCCGTCGATCTTGATTTTGTACACCTTGACGCTGAACTTTCGCTCCATTTTCTAATTGGCTATTTAAAGTGGTGATGACAGAAGTATCATTTACATACACCTTCGTTGTTCCAGAAACATCACCATGAATCAAAAGCTTATCAGACACAAGCTTAACATTATCTAAATTATCAGAAACAAAATTCACATTAACATAAAGCCTAGCATCTCCCTGAGCACGTAACCCACTACCTAGAGTGTTTTCATCTCGTCTATTTCCAATTTGCAGTGTTTGATAACCTTCATCTTCACTTCTTGGAGGCAAAAATACAATATTACTATCTGAAAGATCTACAAACGAAAGCTTTGAATCTATATGATTTGTATTTCTCTCCGATTGTTTATGATGAATACTTTTTGTTAAATACAATCCTGAATGAGACAAATAAAGTGCAGCATTTGCATTCTCATCAACACGAGCTTCACCTATAATTGAAGATTTATGAGCATGCACTAACAGTTTAGAATGAGCTTCAGCTTTTAAAAATAGATCACCCGAAAGAACACTACCCTCTCCTAAAATAACAGCACCATTTAAATCACCACCATAAATAGCTACACCGTCTGGAATTCTAAGAGTAGCTTTTTTTAAAAGAACCATCGGCATGCTCTCATTATCGTCGTAACTTCTTACGGTTACTTCTTCACCTGATTCTTTTTCATCTTCTGAAGATACCGTATTAAAATATATGCCATAAGAATCTTTCCCGGTTATTTGAATAGTTGATTCTTTAATATCAGCTTTAATCTTAAAATAATTTTTATTCTCCCTATCACCCGTAATACTTTGCATATATTGCAAAGCATTGCTATTACCTACAGTCCATTTTAGAGTAGAGAGAACATCTTCAGAAGCATCATCCATAACGTGATAAACATCATAGAGTGCATTCATTTCAAGCATATCATCTTTTGTATAAATAGAATCACCATTATCATTACGATCACCATTAGCATCAATAACAAAACGACTCGCCAAAACACCAGCTCCGAAAGCACGATCATCCATTGCACCGACTAAAAACTCGTCAATACCAGGAGTAACCCACAAAACAACTGCATCAGAACTCTCAACTTTTCCTTTATTAAAAGAAATAGAACCCCCATCTGACAAGAAAATAAGATTTGGAGATTCTGTAGAATCAACAGAAGCAACACTATTTCGCCCGCTTATCCCCTTTTTAATATTAATCTTAACCTCATCTAATTTTACAACCCCTTTATACCCTGCTACAACTCCCACCGCCCCTTTATCAAGATTAATCGACCCAGATTGCATCATAATTCCAGATCTACCAGAACTGTTCAACCCAACCCCAACTGCATAAAAATTCACTCCATCTAGAAAAACAAATGACGCAAAATCAGTAGAAGCTCCTATCTGACTATAATAGATCCCCCCACCTTTCATATGAATCCTTCCTTCGTTTTGTGCATCAACCCCGACTATAAATTCCTTAATACTTGAATTTTCTAGCTTAACTTTTGAATTAAGCGTTGCTAATACCCCCGCCCCCATTTTTGCATTAAGATAACCATTAAAATTGTTAGAATCATCATTTTCATTAGAACTCAAAATAACATTACCTTCTGGAAAAGCCTTCCCCCTAATAGACACTTTCTCTAACTCAACAGTTGTCCCTCGAACTAAATACAAGACTTCTTTATCACCTGCGGTATACACGTCTTTCTGAGTAACCTGTCCTGTTGCATGCATAGCATTATCGCCAAATTTCAACACACCAATAGTACTTCTCTTTAGTGTATGAGACCCCCCATCAGAACAGATCACAGAGTTAAGGGTCTTAAAACTCCCATCAGAACATGAATTTGCACCAGAAGCAGGAGTATTAGTACCGGAGACACCACCAACACCACCAGGGACACCGCCACCACTAACGCCACCAGGAACACCGCCAACGCCAACACCACCAGGGACACCGCCAACGCCAACACCACCAGGGACACCGCCAACGCCAACACCACCAGGGACACCGCCAACGCCAACACCACCAGGGACACCGCCAACGCCACCAGGGACACCGCCAGGAACACCAGCGCCACCAAGTCCACCAGCGCCACCACCAGGGACAGCACCAGGGACAGCACCAGGGACAGCACCAGGGACAGCACCAGGGACAGCACCAGGGACAGCACCAGGGACACCAGCGCCACCACCATCCCCTTGGCTAGCGACTTGTGGCGAAGGAGGTGCAGGTAATTCAACTACTTTAGGTGCAGGAGATTTTGATGAACTTCTAAAAGATGGCACCAGAGATGATAATCCACTTAGATTTGGCAATGAAATTGAAGGCAGTGAAAACCAACTACTCCCCATAGAAACATCTACACCTTGTAAAAAGAAGAAAGCACTTGTTGTCAGTGCGTACAAACGTGTACGCTTTTTAAATACATTGATCATATGTCAAACTTTCTAAATAATGTTGCAAAAACACTAGAATTAAGTGAAAATGAGGTAAGTGAACGATTTGTAACATATATCAGTCAACTTTACAACATAGTGTTATTTATTTACGCTTCATTTTGTGCATAAAAATACCAAAGTTAAGTTTTTAAGTGCACAAACCCTTGTAATATTAGATAAAAGGATAAAATCACGATGATAAAATATATGAAATGGATGACTTCTGTTTTACTGGTTGCAATTAGTTTTGCAACGATTTTGTGGACGCATACGAGTATTGCAAATACGAGTACCCAGACAAATATAACAATTGATCATGTTTCAGGCACGACTTCTGTTCCCACTTCTCCGCAAAAGGTTGTTGTGTTTGATCTTGCCTCGCTAGATAATATGAATCGCCTTGGTATCCAAGCAGTTATCGGCCTTCCTGAAGGAAAAAAACCTTCCTATCTGCAACAATTTGACGATGCAAAATATGAAAGAATTGGAACCGTTTTTGAGCCAGATTATGAAAAAATTGCCACTCTTCAACCCGATTTGATTATTATTTCCTCCAGAACTCAAGCAAAATATAAAGACTTATCCAAAATAGCCCCAACAATTGATCTAACCGTAGAAAACGAAAATTCTCTTGAAGATATAAAACGAAATGTGTCTATCCTTGGAAAAATTTTTGGTAAAACACAAGAAGCAGAAAAAGAAATTGCAAAAATCAATGAAGCTTTTGCTGAAGTCCGTAAAAATACCCAAGGAAAAGGCACCGGGCTCATACTCATGACCTCTGGTGGAAAAATCAGTGCTTTCGGACCAAAATCACGTTTCGATATTTTTCACTCCGCTTTTGGAATTGCCCCTGCAACCGATAAACTTACCGTGCAAAAACATGGACAACTCATTTCTCCTGAATTCATTCTTGAAACCAATCCTGATTGGTTGTTAGTGATTGATCGCGATGCAGCCATTGGACGGGAAGGACAATCCGCAGCACAATTGCTCAACAATGAGCTTGTTCACCGCACAACAGCAAGCAAACAAAACCAAATTATTTATTTGGACTCTTGGAGTTGGTATCGTGCAAATGGCGGTTTAACGGCACTCATTGAAACCGCACAGCAGATCAATGAAGCCTTTACAAAGAGCAAATAAGCGCACGAAAGAGCTTGCTTGCTATATAAATAAAATTTAAAAGCAGAGGTTGTTTATTAAGCAGTCTTTGCTTTTTGTAGATTTTGTTAGAAAATGATTTAACGTGAAGAATTACTGGATAACCATAACACTTCTAATTTTCCTGTCTATCCTCAGCATTTTTGTTGGTTATTCTGATGTCACACCTTCTAACCTTTTCGCAGCCGATCCCCATGCGTGGCTTATTTTTTGGCAAACACGTCTTCCTCGTACCATTGCAATCCTTTTAGTAGGCGCAGCACTTGCACTTTCAGGCATGATTATGCAACTATTAACACGCAATCGCTTTGTCGAGCCATCAACCACTGGAACCATTGAATCTGCTTCCCTTGGCATTCTTTTTATTATGATTTTTTGGCCCGATATTCCTGTTTTAGGAAAAATGGTCGTTGCGACAATTTTTGCCATGGTAGGCACTTTACTTTTTATGTTTTTATTGCGACGCATTCCTCTAAAATCTGCTCTCATTGTACCCCTTACAGGGATTATGCTAAGCTATATTATTGGCTCTTTAACCAATGCCATTGCAGATTATGAAATGTTACTTCCTTCTCTTCAAGCTTACTTATTTGGCAGTTTTTCGATGGTTCTTGAAGGAAAATATGAACTCTTATGGCTATCTCTTCCCCTTTGTATTCTGGCCTATTGTACTGCTGATCGCTTTACGGTTGCAAGTTTGGGAGAAGATTTAACCAATAACCTTGGATTGAATTATCGTGTTGTCATGTTTTTTGGTCTTTTTATTGTCGCCTCAATCACTGCTGTTGTTGTGTGTACCATTGGCCGTATTCCTTTTGTTGGGTTGATTATTCCAAATATTGTTTCAAGTTTCATGGGAGATAATATGCGCTATACCGCTCCTTGGGTGGCCATCAGCGGTGCAGGATTGGTCTTGATTTGTGATCTTTTAGGACGAATCATTCATCCCTCTCTTGAAATTCCCATCAGCACCATAATGGGTGTAATCGGTAGTTTTATTTTTATGATACTGCTTTTACGCTGGAGAAAGCGTCTTGGATAGAAGAAGAAAAACAATATGTGTACTAACAACACTTATCATCATAGCATGCACTGTCATTAGTCTTTACATGACGTGGAACATCAATGTTTATACATGGAAATTTCGTCTTACAAAACTTTCCTCTTTGCTTCTTATTGCCTATGCAATAAGCGTTTCCACGGTTTTATTTCAAACAATCGTTAATAACCGTCTTCTTACTCCTTCAATTATGGGATTTGATCAGCTTTATATTTTAATAAAGACTGCCCTAATGTATTTTGTAGGCTCTCTTTCTTTGCCCTTTTTGAATGAAGAAGGACAGCTCGTTCTTGAAGCCCTCATTCTTATTCTTTTTTCAATAAGCCTTTTTCGCTGGCTCTTTTCAGGAAGCCTAAAAGGACTTCATTTGACGCTTTTAATCGGTGTTGTTTTAGGCGGATTTTTTTTCAGTTTACGGATGTTTATGCAATTGCAACTAAATCCAGACCAAATGATGAATTTAACCGATATTATGTTTGCAAATTTTAATAAATTTAATACACCATTAATAAGCTTTGCCACAATCATTGTCTTCATTGTGAGTCTGATTGGATGGCATTCCCGTCATCTTCTTGATATTTTGGCTTTGGGACGTGAAAATGCCCTCAATCTTGGCGTTAATTACCACAAAAGTGCGACAGCTGTCCTTATTTTTATTTCCATTCTCGTATCCATTTCCACCGCATTGGTAGGCCCCGTCACCTTTTTTGGACTGTTAGTTGCCAACCTTTCCTATGAACTTTCTCCTCAAGCAAAACACAGTATTGTTGTTCCAATTGCAATATTATTGGCTATTATTTGTCTGGTGGGGGGACAATTTATTTTAGAACAAATTTTTCATATGGCAGGGCGTTTAAGTTTTATCATTGAGTTTTGTGGGGGAATTGTTTTCTTAATGTTACTGATGAAGGGAAAACTAAAATGATTGAGATCAATCATCTTTCCAAGGCTTACGGAACACGATTGATTATCGATAATTTATGCCTTCATCTTCCAAAAGGGGGGATTATTTCTCTTATTGGGCCCAATGGTTCGGGAAAGTCAACTCTTTTAATGCTGATAAGACGTCTTTTGCCACACCATAATGGTACAATTCATATCGACGGCTTTGATATTGATAAAATGCCCCACGATATTTTGGCTCAAAAACTCTCAATTCTGCGTCAAGAAAATCCTTTGTCTTTTCGCTTAACCGTGTACGATTTAGTAAGTTTCGGACGCTATCCTTATTCAAAAGGCTGGTATACACATGAAGATAAACAATTTATCGACAGTGCGCTACGCTATCTCGGCTTACAAGATTTACAAGACCGTTTTTTAGATGAGCTTTCTGGCGGTCAGCGTCAACGCGCTTTTATAGCCATGGTTATCTGCCAAGACACTGATTATCTTCTTTTAGATGAACCATTAAACAATCTGGATATGAAACATGCGGTTTCTATGATGAAGCAATTACGCCGCACAGCTGATGAACTGAAAAAAACCATTCTTATTGTTATGCACGATATTAATTTTGCCTCATCTTACTCAGATATGATTGTTGCATTGAAAAATGGGAAAGCGGCCTATTGTGGGACTCCAAAAGAAATTATGCAACCAAAAATTCTTAAAGACATTTATGATGTCGATATTCAAATCAAAACAATTAATGACATCCCTATCGCTCTTTATTATCGATAATCATAAAGATTTTTTGCGCTTGCATGCACTATAGAATCTGCTAGGGATAGTAAAATTGGCTTATTGGGGAATAGTTTAATGGTAGAACAGCGGACTTTGACTTCGTCAATCTTGGTTCGAATCCAAGTTCCCCAGCCAGTATTTAATGATTGTAGCTTGTCATCGGGTTTTGTATAATTTGAAAGCAGGTTTTGCATCAATTTATTTTTTTCAAAGGATCTTCAAAAACTTTCAAGGGTTATTTAAAATCCCTTTAATGCATATTTTCTCTTCCTCTAAAAATTGCAATTTGAGATGATAAGCTCTTGAGCCGGTGCGGATTCTTTGAACCACATGTATAAGATGTGGCAACCCCTTTTATCTTAAATTGGCTAAATATTTTTCGGATCTGAGACACATCATTGAGAGAGAAGAATTTTTCTCTTGCGCAAGCAAAGCAAACATTGTCTGGTAATCTCCTCACAAATAAATCCTTTCCATAGTAATACACGTATATCTGGCTCTGTTTATGGGAAAGCCTTATCTAATAGCTATAAATCTATCTAAAGAGAGAATTCAAAAAAGAAAGCCGAGCCAAATGATATGACGCGGCTTTCAGATATTGATTATAAGATTCAAATGAATCATCCACAATGGAGTAATAAATTCATATATACAAAACGTATCATATTGCAAGTGCTCTATTTAGAAATATGAAAACTTATCAAAAGAAACGTAAATGATCGCTATGATTTTGATATCATTCATTAGCATTATAGAATCTATAAACGCTTGGTAACTTTATCAATCCAATCAAAAGAAAATGCATCTTAAATGAATGTCTTCTCAATAAGGCTTTCATAAGTATCTTTTCATTTTGCACTCAAATGTAACTTCTTTGCAAATTAACCAGCTCAAATTTGAGTTGGCAAAATTAACCAATCCAATTTTGGAGGCGTTATCTTTAGAAGAGCCATCTTTAAACATTATAGCTTTTGACTCAAAATTGAATAAAATCCCATACCTTAGATGTTACAATGGTTTTGAATTTTGCTGCCTCATCTTTTTTTCAATAGGTGCCCCCCAAATTTTGAGAGAGCTCATTTGGTTTCGTATTTTTAAACTGTAACTTTTAAAACGTTTTTTTCTCGCTTGCTTGCGTTATATCATTAAAAGGCTTTCAATTTCATAAGACATAACATTGTGATTTTCATTCTATATTGTGATGATAGTATCTATATAATGCCTGCCTATCATTTACTAACTTTTTAGTAAGCGTTTTTAAAAACGATCTTGTCTTTAAATTCTTTTATGCAATCTTTATGAACTCAATCCATAAACTTATGATAGTTTCAAACGATTATTCCTTTTAAGGTTGCACTCAAATAAAGAGCAAAACACATCCCATTCTTAAACGTATGCAATTTATGTTATCGATAATTCCAAACGACTGAAATTTAAAACAATGTGATTTGTGCTGTGATAAAAACGTATCATAAAATTTATGATACGTTATCAATGATAACCGCTTTTCATTTCATTTGAATGCACCCATGCGTTATAGTATTTGCATCATGATTTGCTTTTTATAGTCTATACATCCATGGCATTCTTATATAAAAAATGATCAATTCAAACATGCATAAAAGTATGGATTCTTAAGTGGATTCATACAAAATAACTGCACTTAATGTATTGATTTTATTAGTTTTTATGTACAATACCTTTTTAACTTCATAAAGATATCAATTTCCTTGTAAAGAATATTCCTCCCATTCCAACAAAAGACTCCACATAAGGCGATGAGGGATAGATTCTATGATTTTACAAGTACTGATCACTGGCCATGCAATAACGTCGACTGATGTCCAAGCCAATGAGACCGTCTGTGGAAACAGACAGGTTGTGGGGCTGAATATAATGGAACAGCACCGAACGGATAAGCCACGCGTCGTAAGTAAGCCTCTTAGCGTACATAGCTTATAGGTTTTGGAAACAGACAATTATTATAATTCAGGTATTATAATTCAGACGATTAAAGATCAGATCTCAAGCTTTTTAATCCAGTGGACAAACACGAATAATATGTCCGTCTGGATCTTTGATTAGGAAGGTACGTCCAAATACATCAGTATACGGTTCCTTCAAAACATTTATCTCAACAGTGGTTTGCCTCTTTCCATTCCGCATAGAGCTTATCTACGTCCTCTCCAGTAGGCAACATAATGCCGATTTCTGAAAAACGAGGTGCATTTTCCTCAGGCGTATCGCCCCCAGACCAGAGAGCAAAGAGAGCATCCCCCGAAGAAGCAAATGCAACATAGCGTGGCGAGGCAAACACAGGTTCTTTCTTGAAGATGAATTTGTAAAAAGCCGTAGAGTACTCTATGTTTGAAACGTATACCAACTGTAGGTTTGGGGTAACAGGATAAGTAGGAATATTACTCATAAATTCTCCATGATTTAGTAGCTGTTGCCTGACAGGCATATACCTATTAGAGAATATTTCAACAAGAGTTTGTGATGCCTCCATTCGCGGAGTGCTCTATTTATATGTTTTTATTCGCTTATTGCTATATGCTAAAATATTGAGACCGCCACTACGGGGATTATAATGATATCCCTATCGCTCTTTATTATCGATAATCTAAAGATTTTTTGCACTTGCCTACACTATAGAATCTGCTAGAAATGGTAAAATTGGCTTATTGGGGAATAGTTTAATGGTAGAACAGCGGACTCTGACTCCGTCAATCTTGGTTCGAATCCAAGTTCCCCAGCCAGTGTAGCTTGCCAGCGGGTTTTGTATGTAGCTTGCCTGTAGCTTGCCAGCAGGTTTTGTATATTTTGCCACTAGGTTTTGTACCAATTTATTTTTTCTCAAAGAGTTTTAAAGATGT
>NZ_JBHIND010000091.1:0-1691 GCF_042194695.1 Bartonella sp. CM86QHHN | reverse complement strand
CAGCGCTTCTTTTGATAAGGGGACGCGAAATTCTGTTGTAGTATCACGCTTTCCTTTCATATTCTCAGCAGGTATGGTCCAGACATCATCTTCAATTTGACCTTCACGAATATGACGCAAAGGAAAAGTACGAACTCCTGTCAAAATAAGCAAACGCAAAGCCAGTTGTGTTAGGATTGTTGTTTGGCAAAGTGTTTTATAAAAGGCAGGGACCTCTTTCCAATCCATTGCGGGCATGTTTTGCGTTTTATGACGTTGTTTGCCTAAGAGAGCACGTGCTTTTTCTGTTGCTTGTAAATCAACATCCAATCCTAGTGCAGCCGCATGTTTGAGACATATATTAAGACGATTAAGAGCTCTATTAGCTGTTCCAGCTTTTGTATGCCAGATAGGAGCAAGAGTATTGCGTATCTCAGTTTGGGTAATTTCTGAAACGGGTAAACAGCCTAATTTGGGGAGAATATGAAGACGTAATGGTAAAAACCAATGTCCGTCTTTTCCATCCCCTTTTAATTCAGCTTTACGACTTTCAAAAGCATCCACGGCAATATCTTTTAAATAATGGAGATTGCTTATTGCTTCACGCTTTTGTTTATTGCGTTCTTTAATAGGGTCACGACCCTCATGCAAAACAGAACGCCATTGATTTGCCAATTCACGCGCTTTTTTTAAAGAAACGTTTCGCAATGCCCCCAAGCCCATTTCACGACGGCGCCCATGAATGGTATAACGGTAAATCCATTGAGCACCTCCATCTTTACGCTTGTGAAGTAACAAGCCGGCACCATCGTTATATTTGCCAGCCCCTAATGTTGCAACAGATCTTGCATTAAGACGGTTCATAAGAGCCATTTTAAGTCCTTTCTTATACAAATTTTATCCACACACTCATCCCACTTGCTATGTGCAAACGAGTGGTTTTGATTGATTCAATATAAACAGATTTGAAATAAGAGAATCTTACGTTATTCGGGTCTTTAACTCAATATGAATAACGCTAGATTATCATTATAAATCAATAGCTTGTCACCAGCTGATAAGCTTGCGAAACAAACCTTCTGTCGACAAATCTGATGCGTTACTTTCTTTCTCTAAATGCTCTTCATCATACATCATTCTGCCATCCATGACGTGCTTTCATAAGTTTCTCTACCGCTATAAGCTGGTCGCTTTTGTATCGTCGGAGGTTCTTCATAAGCCACACACATTAACCCAAAGGCATCCGCACCATGACTGGACCAATCATGCTCTGCTCCCAAGCCAATATTGCGCTTCTCATCCCATTTCTCATGATACCAATTCAGTGCTTTACGACCCGCTACGGTTGTCTCTTCGTTAAACCATACTGAAGGTAAAATACGTCGCACCGCCTCTATTCGCATCTTAACAGCACCTGCCCCTTGATTAGGAATGACTTGCGTTTCAAAACCCGCATCATTTAAAGCACTCTCAAAACTCACATTGTGTACACGGTCTCTTGTTGCACCATCATGGGGGAGAACCATCAATGCCTTCTCATAGCCATTCTGACGTAACCAGCCTATGTGCTCGGATAATGGCTGTCCCTGTGCTTCGTAATAATTAAGCACTCTAATTTCTCGCCCCACAAACTGTGCTATCCATATCGCCGTGGCATCTGCCTTGGCGCCTGTCCCCCCAATATCCCAAAAAGCACGTATTTGCATTAAAGG
>NZ_JBHIND010000104.1:0-29375 GCF_042194695.1 Bartonella sp. CM86QHHN | reverse complement strand
TAATTTTGTGATTTTTTAATAACTATTATTAATAAAATTGACTTGATAAAAATGGTAACAAAAAACCATAATTGTTTATTTGTTTTATGAAAAGCTGCTTTTGAAAACCAATGCTCGTAAATGTAAAAAACCGTTTTGTTATAAGATATTCACTTAATATGCATTTGCTTTTGATTGGATTGATAAAGCTACCGAGCGTTTTGATTTGTTTGATACGTTTGATAGCCATAACAAGCGTTTATAGGCTCTCTCATTCAAATGAGTGATTAAAGATCATATGCATCATTTACGTTCCTTTTGATAAGTTTTCATATCTCTCATAGAGCGCTTGTAATATAATACGTTTTGTATATATGTGTCATTACCTTGATTAGGGTTGATTCATAAGGATAGACATTTGAAAGCCGCGTCATATCATTTGACACGGTTTTTTTAAATTCTCTCTTTTATGATGGGTTTATAACCATAAAGAAGGCGCTCCCATGCCTGTTTTTATTCTGTTTCATCAACAATCTTGACAAGGTTATCGCTTTCATAAACCTCATAATTTATAGGAACTTCCCTTACTTTGCTTTTCTTGGTTAATTTCGCATTGCCATAAGCACGTCCCCAGACCTTAGTATAGAATAAAACCTTGGCATTGCCAAAAACAGCGCCATAAATTTCAGCACAACCGCCCACCAAAGCACCGCCATAGACCTTGCCATGTATTTTTGCACGACCATTAATAAAGGCATAATTATAAACCTTGGCATAGCTATGAATACGAGCCGAGCCAGCAACAATGGCACGACCATAGACCCTTGCATAACTAAAAACCGTAGCATCATAAGAAACATGAGCATAATCATAAATATGAGCATCAGCAAGAACGCGGGCAGCACCACTCACATGAGCATACCCATAAACATTGCCATAAACATGAGCATTGCCATAGACACAAGCATGGTCATAAATTTTTGCGTATTGAGAGATGAAAGCCTTGCCATAGATTTCACAATTCCCATAGACTTGACCACAAACTTGAGAAAAATGCCGTATTTTTGCATTTTCAGAAACGACGGCATAGCCATACACACAAGCTTTATCATAAACCCAGCAATTGCCATCATGGGATAGATTAGCTTCCTTTTCAATAAAGCCCCCTAAATCCCCCGTCTTAACATCATCAAAATCTCTTAAAGCACGAATGCGATAAAGAGTTATAATATTTCGAGTAAGTGCATGTTTGATTTTTTTGATTTCACTGGTTAATTCGTATTTTTTGCGCATAGGAGTACCCTCACAATCTAATGTGATAAACGTTTTCTAAAATTTGAAATGGAAAATTGGATTGGAAAGCAGGCGCCCCCACAACGCCCATGCTTTATTTAAGCAGCTTCATTTATGGTTTTGTTATTATTACCAATATCATCATAAATTTTTTGATTGCCATCAACTATAGCATTGCCAAAGATTTTTACTAAGTAACAAACATATACATTGTCAGAAACGACGGCATTATCGTAAACATGAGCAGCCCAATCAATACGAGCAGAGCCTAATATTTTTGCATTGCCATAAACAAAGCCCCTTACATAAGCATTATCAGCAATTTTCGCATTGTCAGAGATTTTTGCATCAAAAATGATATTAGCTTTATTACAAACAAAGGCATTGTCATAAACTTGACCACGAACGATAGCATTGTCATTAATTTTTGCATTGCCATAAACATGAGCATTTGCACCGAAAATCCATGCATCATCATTAACAACGGCATTGCCATAAACTTTAGCATTTCTATTAATACAAGCATTATCATGTATTTTTGCATTGTCAGAAACGACAGCTTCCCAAAAAACGGTAGCATTATCATAGACCCAGCAATTGCCATCATGAGAGAGATTGCTTTCATTTTCGATAAAACCACCTAAATCACCAGTCTTTACATCAGCAAAATCTCTAATGGCTTTAATGCGGTGTAAAGTATGACCAGCCACACAACGCGTTTCATTCGTAAATTCGTATTTTTTTGTTATAGGTAAAGAGACACAAGCGTCATCAGAAATTTGAGATGCAAGATTAATCGTTTCATTGTCTTCAATACGTGTATACCAATTAATAAAAGCATTCCCATAGACTTTTGCATTGTCTCTTATAACAGCCTTATCACATACAGCGGCGTTATTAAAAACATGAGCATGTTTGTAAACAAAAGCATATCCAAAAACCAAGGCATTATCATGTATTTTTGCATTGTCATAAACACTAGCAAAATCAAATACCTTTGCATTATCACAAACCGTTGCATTATCGAAAACACTAGCATAATTAAAAACAGTAGCATTATCAGAAACAAGAGCATTATTATAAACACAAGCCTCATTAGCTACCCAGCAATTACCATCATGTGATAAGTTACTTTCCTTTTCGATAAAGCCCCCTAGATCACCTGCTTTGACATCAGAAAAGTCTTTTAATGCCTTAATGCGATAAAGAGTTTTATTATTAAATACACGTGTCTCATTTGTGAGTGCAAACTTTTTTTGCATAACACTATTCCTTTATAAAGAAGATTAAATTTTAGAATGAGATTTTTAAAGAGGGGCGCCCCCGCCGCGCCCGTGTCTTATTTACGCAGCGTCTTTTATAGACTGGTCATTATAGACAATTTCTTTACTACAGACTTCAATATTATTGCGAACCCAAGTGTCACCTTTAATGACCGCATTGCGAAAAATCTTTACATTTGCAAAAATACAAGCATATCCGGAAATTTTCGCATTATCATAAATTTTTGTATCATTAAAAACACAAGCGTAATAATGAACATGAGCATTACCAAAAATATGAGCATCCGGATAAATACGTGCAAAGCCATACACATGAGCATTGCCATAAATATTGCCAGCCACAACCGCCTTGCCATAAACCCTTGCATTTTCATAAATACAAGCAATATTATTCACATGGGCATACCCACTTACAACGGCATTATCGTAAACCCTTGCATTGCTATAAACCTTGGCTTTACCGCCCACCCAGCAATTGCCATCATGGGATAAATTACTTTCACCTTGTATAAACCCGCCTAACTCACCTTTTTTGACGTCTCCAAAATCTCTTAAAGCTCTAATTCTATGAAGGGTTTTAAAGCCAACCTCTATTGTCTCACCTGTAAATTCGTATTTTTTTGCAGGCTCTTGTTTATTAACAGATGCAGTTTCATTTGAAATGTTAGAGAGAAGGGGGGTGTTTTTTGATATATTTGTCATAATTAAAACCTTGTAGAAATACTCGTTTTGAAATTGACACCCTTATAAGAGCATCGGGCGCTCAAAACACGGCTACAAGTCCGTTGCTATGCTTTTCCCTCGCGAAGGGTATTGTATGGCATAGCTACACCCGACAAAATTATCATATATGCTAACAAAAGCATAAAAGATAGTCAGTTTTTATAACAGGATTAGATTTATCGTAACCTATTCGCTTGTAGTTTAGTGTTTTGATCACTTGAGTATTTATATAACAAAATACGTATTTATTGTCAAATAATATTTTATCTTTTTTGATATTTTTTGTATTTTTTAAATACGTTGTGTATTGATAAATATCTTATGCTTATTAATTGCTTCTTTTATATTTATACGATTTCAAATCTATATTATAGTCTTTATAAAACGATTGCGTTGTTTTTTGAATCTATACATTTATAATATTTAAAAACGCTCTTATAATGCGTATTTTTATCTTTATAACCCATCAATTTTTTCACTAAATGAATTTAAAATTTTTTGTGAATTTGTTTATAACGCATTTATCATTTGAACTTTCTTAATAGGCAACGCGCTCTTATAAGCAATGCATTCATTTCCATTATGATTATAAAGCCTTGCTGTTTTTACGCATTCTCTATAGCTGTTATCTTCTTTATAGCCATGGCATCATTTTTCATTTTCATAAGAGAAACGATAAATAGGATAATTGCGATTTATAGATTGTTATGAAAATATCTAAAGAGAGATTGATCATTATAAGGATTAGCAAAATCCCTTTTAATAGACCGTGTCAGTTTTGTCAGTTCCTTTTAGACTCTCTATTATTTTTTTTAAAATGAGAAAAATTAAAAACATTATATTTCAATAGGTTAATATCTTTAAAACATAACTCATATCAAGAGTACAGTCTTTAAAGATAACCAATGATGTGAATTGATTAAAACTTGTCAGTTATGTGTCAGTAAATTGAACTGACAAAAGTGATTATTTTAGTGAGTCATTAAAACGTATCTTATGAAAATCATGTGATCCTTTAAAGCCTTTCAAAAGATAGCTTGTAACTTATAGAAATGCTATCAAGACCAGTATGGTTATGAGTTTTGAAGATTTTGAATATTCCTTTTGCCCCCCTTTATATATTTTTTTTCAATCGAAAAATAAAAGTCATTATACTTCAATATATTAGCATTTTATAGATGCAATCTATATTAAGAAACAACCTATAAATACAACCTAAGATATATTTTGAGAGTTTGAGAAACCTTCAAAACCTATAAGCAATATAAGAAAATGAATATATATATAACTCTCTTTAAACAAAGCTTTTGAAAACAATAAAGCTATCATTTTAGATTACGGTATAACCTCTTAAAGGCAATTCAAAAGAAGTGTATTCACTTTAAGAGTGGGTTTCTTAAAAGTCTTAAAGCAATCCAAAGTAGAGTATCTAAAAGTACAAGTTTCTTCTTTTTAGAATAACGCATATAAACACTCCTTTTAAAGATTGTATGTAAGCAATGTATAAAGAGGGTATAGAGTATAAAGGGGTATAGAACCTATAGGTATAAGACCTTATACCCCTTATGAGTTATCATACCCATTATGTGAGCATGCTTTATAAGTTATTCAGTTTCTCTTATTTCCAATTTTGGTAAGTTTTTTACGATTTTCATTGTTTCTAAACTTACAGTAATAACCCTTTGAAATAACTCTAGAGGGTAGGCAGGGTTGCCAACGGTTTCAACAGCATAGCGATTGGCATCATTAACAATGCCACTCTTTTTATCAGTCTTAACACATTGACGCCCCATAACCCATTCAAGAGCGGGCTTGCCATTGACGATATACTCATAAGCTTCAAGAGGGATATCTGTTATTGTGATATTGCTATTGTAAAAAACAGTTGATTTATCCTTTTCCTTACTATTCTTAATTTTTGCGAATTTCATTTCAGTTACATAATAAAACTTTTCGGGATTAGAGATCTCTGTCTGTTTTGGATTACCCTTTTTAAAGGTCACTGGATAAGGTTCTACAGTTTCATAATTCATATGCAAATGACCCAATTCACGTCCTGCTGTTACAAACTTCCAAAAATCACCAGCACTCTTTACACAAGGGATACGAGGCAGTTCTTTAGAGAGGTTATCAGCATAACGAGCACGATAATCTTCCGAATGTAAAAGACCGTAAACATAATAGAATAGATCATCTTTCGTGATAGTTTCATTAGGATAAGCGGCTTTAAAATGGTCTAGACCTTCATCAGTAATGGCATCACGCTTCTGTAAACCAGCTGTTGTGTTTTTCTCTGTAGAATTTGCAAATAAATGGGATTGTTTCTCACTTTTTGAAACCGTAGCATCTTCATAAATATATTTTGGAAAGCATTGACCTGTATCTATTGCATGAAAATCAGGTAGATCTTTAGTCATAATAACAGAAAATCCACTTCTTGCCCCTATAGCAGAAACTTGTATCACTGTATTTTTGATCATTTTTTCTACAGGAAAGATACGAGGCATTTGATAAATTGCTTCATTAAAAATGCGATTATAATAAAGCCACTGTCGTGTAAAAGGACGATATAAACTTTGAACAAAACCGACTTCTTCAAATTTTAAAATATGACCTCTTGCTAATTGTTTTTTTATATTCAAACTCCAACTTATCTTGCTTGTATCTGAATTAACAAAATTATCTACAGCCTTTGTACGTGATTTACTGTCAGTGTGCGCATAAGCATTATTAAAACGTTCTGCTTCACTGTTATAGAAGGCAATCATGTTACCCATATTTTTCGCTAAAATTGCACGACTTGAATTGTATGCCCAAGCATCACGACTAGTCGTAATGCCACAAGAATAAATCTCAAAGAGTTTTTTCTCATGAGGTCTCTTATCGCCTAAAGCTAAGAATGTTTCAAAACTGTCATCACGTTGACGTATCCAATCACCATGCTTATCTGGTGTGATTATTTGCCAATCTTTTTTACTTCGTGTAATGCCATCAATACTACCAAAGTCCTTAATTGTTTTAAGTTTTTTTTCTCTTGTTTGATTATCACCAATATCATGATAGTAAATTTTACAAGGTCCAATAGTATTGGGATTTTTTATAAACAGCGTCACGGCAATGCCCGTCATACTACCACTACCAAAAACATTTTCACCTTCTTGAGCAGCTCCATTGCTTAACATATTTTTACGAAGATCCCCTCGTAAATTAAGTACATAAATACTCGTAAATTCTTTGGCTAAAGATTTTCGTAAACTATTCATTGTCGATTTTTCTATGTAACCAGAGCCAGAAACAAAGCCGATTACCCCAGCATTACCAATACGGTCACTTGCCCAGCGCATAGCACGAATATAACTGTCATAAAAATTTCGCGTATTCATTGATTTAGATTGAGCAGCATAGGTTTCACGAATACGGTTATTTAATATGGGATAAGGGGTATTCTTTGCATTGTCATTAGCACTTTTTTGACCTGTTGAATAAGGAGGATTGCCAACAATAACTTGGATATCTACTTCCTGCTGTTTTTTACACCGCTCTGAATTCTCAAACATATAGCGTGTAAAAAAATCTTTTTCTTCAAGCATCAAAAACGTATCAGTTAAACAAATTCCTTCAAAAGGGATATACTCTCCTTTCATAAGACTATGATAGGTCGATTCAATGTTAATCGCTGCTATGTAATAGGCTAGCAAAACAATCTCATTGGCATGAATATCATGACGGAATTTATATTTCATATCCTCTGGTTTGATGAGCTTGGATTGTAAAAGCCGTGTAATAAAGGTCCCCGTTCCAGTGAAAGGGTCAAGAATAGAGACGCCTCGAGAACTTAAGCTTTGTCCAAACTCTTGCTCTAAAACATCATTGACGAAATGTAAGATAAAATCAACTATTTCAATAGGCGTATAAACAATCCCAAGTTTATCTGTTGTCTTTTTGAATGCCTTGGTAAAAAAATCTTCGTAAAGTTTGATAATAAGATTCTGTTTTGCTCGCGTTTCAATAATACCCTCTGTATCATCCTTTACACTTTGATAAAACTTTTCAAGATCTTTGGCTTCGTCTTTGATATTCATCTTATCAAGTTCTCTTAAGATCTTTTCCATGGCTTGTGAAATGGCATTGTTTTGCACAAACTCATTTCCATCAAACAAGGATTCAAAAATAGGACGTGTCACAAGGTGTTGCGCCAACATCTCAAGTGCATCCTCTTGCTCGATACTGTCATTTAAACCGTTCTTTAATTCTTTATGAAAGGCATCAAAAGCGTGAAAGGCTTCACTCTTTTTATCAGCGAGTATGCTTTTAAGACGAATAATATGATTTTGTGCAATTGCAGCTACATTGCCAGCCCAATTTCCCCACTGATTAGTCTCTCCACATTTTTTGACAATGATGGGCTTAATAGCACGCGATAATTCATCAACATAAAACTCGAATTCTTTTTGTCCTCCATATTTATAAGAGCTTTCACTTGCTACTGAACCAATATGAAGCCCAGCACTTTCCGATTTCGCGTGGAAAGAGAGTTCGTCAACAACTGCGGTCATTGCTTGTAAAGCAGGGTCAAAAGTGACCCCTACAATCTCAAACACATGACGAACATCTTGGTCCAGCTCTAAGGCTTTTATTTTGTTTTTAAAGTTGTCATCATGAGCACGCAAAGCATTGAGAACTTGCCAGATGACATCATACTTTGTATTGTTTTCTAAAGCCTGTTGTGGTGGAATATTAAAGGGAATACCAACGGGTAAAATAATGTAGCCTGTTGTTTTACCTTCTGCTCGGCGCATCACACGCCCCACAGCCTGTATCACATCCACATGACTTTTACGCGGGTGTAAAAACATAACCGCATCAAGAGCAGGGACATCGACTCCTTCAGAGAGACATCGGACATTGGTTAACACACGGCAGTTATTCTCATCTGTCTCTTCTTTAAGCCAATCAAGTAATTTATTACGATTTTTGCCATTAAAAGATCCATCAATGTGCTTAACATCAAAGATAAGAGAAGTCTTACTTTCGGGAACAAATTTATGATATTCATCAATGGCGTCATTGAATAGTTCGCTAACTAATTGAGACGTCTTGATATTTTTACAAAAAGCCAGAGAACGACGCATAGGTTTTATGCCATCTTCTTCCTTCTTTTCTATTTGGGAAAGTGCTTTGTAGCAGCCAATGATTTTAGTTGTATCATCAAGAATAAGTTCGGAATTTTTATCTTTAAGGCGTTTCTGAATCGTTGCGTTAATAATTGCTTCATCAACAGCCAAGACGATAACTTTATAGGGTGTTAAAAGTTTATCTTTTAGAGCTTTTGAAAAAGTATACGTGTAAAGATTTTTTCCATAGAGCTCTTCATCATCCATGGACGCCAGAACAGCATCAGATGCGTCAGCCTTCTTTTTCAGCTTGTCGGTAAAGATCTTAGGGGTTGCCGTCATGTACAGACGTTTTTTGCCCCGAATGATGCTGTTATCATGAACCTTGATAAATTCAGATTCACGCTTGTCTGTTCCTAACACAGCTCCAGTGGTACGGTGTGCTTCATCACAGATGATCAGATCAAATTCGGGTAAATCATACTTTTTTTGCGCATCCGAAATCACTTGGATTGAATGGTAAGTGGAAAACACCACGGTCATCAGATCATGTGAAACCTTACCCGCTTTACTAGCCAGTTCTTTTGCATCCGTGGTAGCCGGCAAGGCAAGATCAGAGCTATCAAATTCAAGAGCATCATTTTTATTATTCTTACGACGTTTTCCTACTTGTGTATCGGAACACACGGCAAAGGAACGCAAAGGCACTTCTGTATCTTCTGTCCATTCACGGATTGTTTGAGAGATAAGAGCAAGGGAGGGCACCAAAAACAAAACACGCTTGCTTTGACCTGCTATGGTTTCTGCTATCTTCAAACTGGTGAAAGTCTTGCCCGTACCACATGCCATAATCAGCTTGCCACGGTTTGCTTCTTGTAACCCTTCACAGACTTTCTCAAGGGCTTCTTTTTGATGATCTAAAAGCTTTTTTTTGGGTTGCTCTTTAAGAACGGCTTGTCCTTGTTCTTTATACGCCCCCCAATCGATTTGACTGTTCTCTAAATCAAAAAGGTTTATGCGTTGAATACGAACCTCTTGTCCTTCACAAGTCAGTTCAACATTATCACTCCAATCTGTTTCGGTGCTATCAATCAGAATACGACGGGTGAATATTTTCTTGCCAGACGCTGCTATAAAACTATCAATATCTTCTTTTTTAATTATGTGAGAGGCGTCATAGCATTTACATTGAATAGCCGCATAGCCACCTTCATCACGGATTGTAGCGATCAAATCAATACCAATATCCGTTCCATCTTCATTACGCTCTTGCGCCCATTCACAATAGGTTTGAACCTTTTCGTATTCTTGCTTTTGAAGCGGGTCGTTTGTCAAATAAGCTTTTACAAGGTTTTCAAACATGGTTCCCAATTCACGGGGTGATTTTGCTTGTTGACGATAATATTCTAAGAGAGAGCGTAAAGAGACATATTCATGATCAGACTTATGAAGGTGAGACATAAAGAATAAACTCCATGACAATATACTCTATTGATTAATTCTCTTCAAAAGAATCGAAATGAAGTTAATTAAATCCATTTTGAATGAATAGTATGAAAAATGCGAAAAATGCTAAAAAGCGGATAATTTTTTTTCAAAAAGTTTTTTAAATGCGGTTTATCCACAGCCCATGATACGGGATCAGATCAGCAAAATAGTGAAATTTGCTGTTTATTTGATGTGTTAATTGACCTGTTAATCAAGACAAATGCACCATGGACTTTAAAACATCAGAATGAGTATTTTGATAAGTTTTATGAATTATTTTATAGATAGGTTTTGTCTGTTTTTAACCCCCCCAAAACACCTACAAAACATATATTATTGGTTGAATTTATAGGTTGTAATTTCAATATAGGTTGTTTTTTAGATCTGTAAAATATTAACCACTTGAAATATAATAACTTTTATTTTTGACTAAAAAATATATATAAAGGGGGGGTAAAAAGAACCCCCATACCCCCCATACCCCCCATACCCCCCATACCCCCATACCCCCATACCCCCCAAAACCTCCAAAACCTCCAAAACCAATAGATGGGGAATGTTTTGAAGGTTTCATTTTATGAATACATAAGTTATATGTTTTATTGGAATTTAAAATTCATTCATTGAAATGTTTTATGATTTTTCACTAAGGGGTGCCATTCATAACGTATGGTAGGTCGACCGCCTTGGGAGTTATTCTCTCCAGAGATTTCACGAATATAGTTACAACGACATAAAAGCTCTAAAGCTTGCTTAACGGTTTGATTGTCTGTTAAACATTTCCAATCACGTTTATAAACATCCCTTGCTGTAAAAATATCGGGTAAATGATCACAGCGTTCAACAATTAATTTTGCACGCTCTGCTGTAAATGTATCCCCCGCCGCATAAAGACGTTTGGCATGACTTAACAGATATTTTTCCCATCGCAAGGCTGTTTGAAGGGCACCTTTATTGATTTCAAAACGCCCCCCTTCGGTTAATTCAAAAATCAATGCAAGACTTACTATGGTCTTAGGCATTTTCAAAAGATGCGCTTGTAAGCTTTCAGAAAGGTTATTCTCTTTGGCTTCTTTAAAAATCTTTTGCATCCATTCACGAAAGATCTCTTGAGCTTCAGCAGAAAAACGCATCACAAGCGGATATTCTGGTGAACCAAGGGGTTTATCATAAAGAGAACGAAATGCCCCTCCTTCATAAGTTTCCCATGCCTCTTGATTGGGAGGTCTATCAACCCATTTCCAATCTTTTGTCTCATCGGGAAAGACAAGCATTTGAAAGCGTTGTAAGAAACCATCATTGCCTTTGCCATATAAAACATTGCGTATAAAGGGGAGAATGCGAGAGGGTTGAATGCCCCCTATAATAGAAACGGTTGCATTGGGAATAAAAATGGTTCCACGCCCAATCCGGTCATAAGTAAATTGACCATCTCCATTAAAAGCTTCCAAATAAAAGGAACGGTCTGTTTGATATTCCTTTCTTTCCATATCTGTTAAGAAACCGGATAATTCATCACGCACCATCAAGAGACCACGGGGGGGCTTTTAAAAGTTCCCCAAGCTTTTCAACGGTCACATCATTGACAATAAAACGAGAGACATCATCATCACGCGCATTGTCTTTAGAGAGGGTTTCAGACAAAAGAGCATGGGCTGTTTCAAGATCTCCTTTTTTATTGCTTTATGGGCTTGTTTTTTCTTTTCGAATTTGTCTAAAGTTTCAAGTATCTCTTCAATTTCTTGTTTCTCTTTTTGCTTTAGCCAGTCTTTATACCATTTCTTTTGAAGGCAAGTGATAGGAGTTAAAGCGGCTTGCATGGTAGGTGTTTTCATGGTTGAAGGTTGACCAATAAGAGCCCCCCAGAGATTAGGGACAATCTTCCAATCATCATGTTGTTTTGGAGCAATCCGCACGCCATTGCCAATGAGAGCAGCCAAGCCACACAAAGCAGCGACAGCCACAAAATCAAGAGGCGCTTGTTGACGGTCAGCAACGTCATAAACATAGCGACTTAAAGTTAAAGGCATTTGCGCAGCATGAAAAGACTCGACAGGTAAAAGAGTATACTCAAGTAGTTTTAATTCCCCCCAACCATTTTGTTGCAATGCGATTTCATAAGGAATGGCTTCTAAACAAGTCTTAATTATTTAAAGGCGTATTATTCTCTAAAATATTTTTATTATCCTGTCTCATGTTATTTGCCCTAGAAGATAGAGAAGATTGTTAAAATATGCGTTATGCGGGGCTTGCCTCATAAGGACCTCAAAGGCTTGGCTATAAGCACGCGTAGCAAAGGTAAAATTGACTAAAGTATTTTTGATTGGTTGGCTTCCATAACGCCCATGCCAAACCCCGCGCAAGGCACGTGTGATACCTTGCGCATTCTTAAAAGAACACATCATTGTAAATCCTATAACGTTACGTCACAGGACGGATTGTGCTATCTCTAGGGTGATGAGTTTGAGAAAGCCTTGTCCGTCCTTACGTGACAAGGTTTTTTTTATGCCGCGTCACTTTGACGTTGCTGTTTTGCTTGCTCGATGACATTGATAAGATCCGATTGTAACCAACGGGACAAAAAACCAAATTTTAAGGGTTTTGGTAAAGAGCCATTGGTTACATGACGGCGGAATGTTGAAACACTCATATGAAGCAATTTTGCACTTTCACGGTCAGTTAAAAGAATATCATTTTCTGTCATTCTAAAATCCTTTCACTATAAAAAAATGGTAACAAATCATGCCCATTTATTAAGCACATTTTGGTTTATTTTTGAAGGTATTTTATTTATAGAAAACAATATTTTATCATAGTTTTTCTGATGTGATAATTTATGACTCTTATTGAGAAAAAATGAGAGAGAAGAGAGCTAAAGTTATCCACAGATCATGGGGTTATTCACCCCATATTTTAGGTTTGACCCGTGACATAAGCCACCCATTTATTCATATAGACACGGCGCTGTTCTAGATAATCAGTACGACGATAGGAGCGCTCTACTTGTCCTCCTACTGTATGACTTAGAATAGTTTCAGCGACCTCATAGGGGGCATCGGTTGTTTCTGCTAGCCAATCGCGTAAACTAGAGCGAAAACCATGGGGGCAGGCTTCAATTTTATTTTTTCTCATATACGCCGCCATCATCGTATGTGAAAGAGGACCACGACCGGTAAGTGAAAAGATGAAATCACTTTTAGAGATACAGCGGGCTTGTTCAATTACTTTTATTGCTTCAGATGATAGGAGCACGCGAAACTCTGTTGTGGCATCACGCTTGCCTTTCATATTCTCAGCAGGGATTGTCCATATATCCCCATCAACTTGATCTTTATGGATATGACATAAAGGAAAAGTACGAACGCCTGTCAGAATAAGCAGACGCAAAGCTAAATGTTTTATAGTTGTTGTTTTGCAGAGAAATTGGTAAAAAGCCGGCACATCTCTCCAATCCATGGCTGGTAAGCTTTGTTTTTTATGACGTTGTTTGCCTAAGAGAGCGCGTGCTTTTTCTACTGCTTGTAAATCAATATCTAACCCTAATGCAGCCGCATGTTTGAGACAAAGATTAAGACGCATTAGTGCTGTTCGAGCAGTTCCAGCTTTTGTATGCCAAATAGGGGCAAGGGTATCGCGTATCTCTGTTTGAGTAATCTCTGAAACGGGTAGACAGCCTAATTTAGGGAGAATATAAAGACGTAAAGGTGAAAACCAATCACAAGCCTTACCATCATCTTTTAATTCAGCTTTCCGACTTTCAAAAGCATCTACGGCAATATCTTTTAAGTAATGAAGATTGCTTATTGCCTCACGCTTTTGTTTATTGCGTTCTTTAATGGGGTCACGCCCCTCACGTAAAACCGAACGCCACCCAGTTGCCAATTCACGGGCTTGTTTTAAAGAGACATCTCGCAACGCTCCCAAGCCCATTTCACGACGACGTCCGTGAAGGGTATACCGTAAAATCCATTGAGCACCTCCATCTTTACGCTTATGAAGTAACAAGCCGGCTTGTGACGTGCAAGCAAGTGGTTTTAGTTGATTCAACCATACACAGATTTGAAATGAGAGAATCCTACGTTATTTGGGATTCTTATTCGATATGAATAGTGCTAAATTATCATTATAAATCAATATGATTGTATCTTTAATAAGAAATAAAAGTTTGTATTTTGGCGTCGAGTAGAACCTCTTTTAAAAGTAATTTCACCGCAAGTAGTATTTCACAAAATTACAATTAAAACAGAAAAATAATTGAAAAATTTTTCTTCTGAGAAGCTGATTTACGCAACAACTATTCTTTATTTCAGCCCCAAAAAACCTTTTTAAAATTACTTGATAAAGCAGAGCATTGCATATTTCTTATTGTGATTAAAGTGAAATAGCCATTGAAAACAGGAATAATACTTTTTGAATGAACTTAATAATTAAAATGGAAACTAGCTGAGTACAAGAGTTTTTCGATTTATACCGGTATAGGCCAATTTATTTTCCAAACTGAATATTGCGTAATACAGTTAAATTGACTTTACAATTATAAAGTTGTAAATTTTTAGACTATTTACAAAATAATAATTATCTTTAATATATATCAAGGTACATAATAACAATATGAGGAGGATGTTATGTCATATAAAAAGCCGCAGGTGATTGGTACTGTGAATAGTGCAAGTTTAACTTGTTATAAACCATTGGCGCGAGATAGAAAAAAATAAAAAAGCAGGATAAGGGCGCAGCAGCGCCCTTATCCATTGTATTATTAAGAAACAATTTAGGAGGGGAAATGTTTCGTATCAATCTCGACGAGAATAGTATAACTAGATTAAATGATTTTCAGACTATTGTGCTTAATGATTCAGCTATAATTTTAATTGATTCAGTTTTTTTACAGAATCAGAAAATTGAAACTGTTGCGGCAAAGCTTAATGTAGAGACAGAGGTCTTAGCATCAGATTTTTCAATCTTGTTAAGAGAACTAGAAAAGAATGGTTTTCTTTTAAAGAAGGAAAACTTGATTAGTGCGTCAGATTCGATTTTTGATCTTAAAAAATTATGGGCACCTGTGACACCTATTATACATATTATCCAGAATTGCAATAGCCCTTGTATCATGTGCGATTGCTGGAAGATTAAGGAAAAAAATTGGCATACTCCAGAAAGTTTAATACCCTTATTTAGAATGTTGAAAGAAAAAGGAGCTGCCTCAGTGATGCTTTCTGGGGGAGAACCTTTAATGCATCCGAGGCTTAAAGATATTTTATTAACGTTGAATGAACTAGGTCTGCCTGTTGAATTAAATACCAATGGCATCTTATTGCATAAAAATTTATGGATTTCACAGTATGACATAAAAGAAATTGTTATTTCTATGGATTCGACTAGTGTCCAAGGATATTATGATATACGGGGGGCGAATAAATTTGATCGCGTGTGGGAAAACATTGAAACAGTTAAGAATCTTCAACCTCTGCAAAGTATAGGAATAAGAGCGACAGTTACTAAAGAGATTCTAGAAAATATTATTAATTTTATCGATTTTTGTATAAGCAAAGATGTCGATTATATCGGATTTAACCCGCTCGATACGTCGTCATTTTGTTTTTCTAGAAACAATAATACAAAGGATCGATCTAAGGCTTTAAGCAACAAAATTCTTCCGCCAAACGCCTCACTTTTTCATTTGAGAGATGAATTATCAAGGAAAGAATCCCCCCTCCAGATTTATATAGATAAAAAGTTCCAAGAAAGGAAAATCTCATGGACGTCACAAAATTTTGTAAATTGTATTAATTATTACTTAGGCGAAAATTCTGCGTACGTTTCGTCGCCGTTAATGTGTTTATTTCCATTTTCATCCTTGGTATTGGACTATAATGGAGATTTAAAAAATTGCTTTTATTCAGAAGCTTTTGGGAATCTACAAAATTATGAGGCAATAGATTGGTCTGCTCAAAGCGTTTTAAAATCTTTGAAAGAATCTGGCGCATGTAGCGGATGTCGTGGGAAGGTATTTTGTGGATAAGGTTAAGCAATTTAAGATTTATAGCGTTAGCAAGTCTACTGCTCTAGTGGTTGCTGTTTTACCACTTTTTTTGTCGGAAAAATTGCATTTGTCGCAAGCGGATATTGTTTTAATCGGTAGTTATTTTTTATTGCTTCCTTTGATCTTAGAAGTCCCCTTGGGTTTATTATCAGATGTTTATGGAAGTAAGCGCGTTATTTATACTGGGCTGTTTTTCTTTCTTTGCGGTTTTTTAGCTCTTTTTATGAATTATGCATATTTTGCTTACGCCACTTATTTGTTGTGTATCACATTAGCGGCCGCTTGTTTCTCAGGTGCGGAAGATAGTTTACTCTTTTCTGTAGTACCAAAGCATCGCACACTGTTTTCCGTTAAGTCCGAAGTGGCTGCTGTTACCTATAGTGTGACAACGGTACTTATTTTTTTAGGGGGAATACTTTATTATGTGCATCCTGCATTGCCTGTAATTTTTCAAATCCTTTCATTAATTTTTGCTATTTTTATGTTTTCAAAACTGACGAAGGGATTAGATAGTTTTCATATCAACGCTCATCCGAGTATTTTCACAGTTATGTGCGCCAGCCGTAAAGAAGTCAAAAACCCTTATCGCTTCACTCTTGTTTTTTTAAGTGCAGTTTCAGCTTTTGCTATTTTGGTTAATAATCGAACTGTTTCTATCGCATTTTCTGATTTTTTGCCATTTCAACCTGCTATTTTGGTTTCGATTATTTTTATCATTGGGAATTTTTTTTCAGCAAGTTCCAATATATTGTTTCAGAAGTATTTTTCAAAGTTTCAAAATCCTATTTTTCCCGTCTTAATGATTGGTTGTATGGTAACCATTGCTTTTTTTCTCATGTCATTTCAAATCATTGCGGCTCTTATATTAGGATTTTTACTGCTATGTGTTTTTAAATCTGCTTATCGATCTTATCTGTCGTCTCTTCTTATAAATTCACTGATTGATCCCAAAGCTATCGCGACTGTTTTATCATTTACAGCCATTATTACAGCTGTTGTATCCTTTGCATTCAGTTTTTTATACGGTCATGTTTTTTCAACATTCTGGCAAGCTAATTTGTGGTTGGCAGTGATTATGGCTGTGATTTTTGGGGTGTCTGCTTTAATTATTTTTGTCAGAAAACAAGAAATCATTTGGTTACAGCCTGAAAATGCACAATCGTCAAAACAACATTTCTTGAAACGCAAGCATCAAGAATTTTGCTATGGGCAAATTTATCCGGAAGCATCGTGCATTAATGAAAACATCAAGGATGGCTCTTTTCGACAAAGTCTCTATCCTGCACCAAATTTGATAACACTTTGCGATGAAGTAGTCGAATGGGAGTTTATCCGGGGTACTGTATTGAGTCAAATGGATTTGCTACATCAAAAGGCGATTATTGATCAAATCAATAAGATCTTTCAAGATCGATTAAGCAAAAATATAATCTTATCACATGGAGATTTACATCCTGATAATATCATTGTTACTCCTGATAGTTCTTTTATGGTAGTGGATTGGGATTTATGTCAAGAAGCCAGTCCGGAATTGGATATCTTAACATTTTTCACCAGTCCAAGATTATCTCTCAATTTAGAAGAACGGATAGACTATATTTCTCATTTGCTGTCTATATCAAAGGATGAAGCTTTACCAATGATAAAAGCGTTTGTGGCTAAAAAAATTTCTGATCTTTGTCTATACCAAAATATTTTCATGAAACAATTAGTATTGGATTATATGAACTTGAATAAGGAATTTCATGGGCGATAATATTGTAATTTGTAATGAAAATTGCAGTGCGAGCTGCAATCATTGTCCGTATTCGATGGAATATATGGTGAGAGATGACGCGTTGCCTGAATCTTTATATACAATAAATGACATAAAATCTGATTTTATTATTCTTTCTGGTGGAGAGCCTTTTGAGCTCGATTATGATTTACTTCATAAATATACTTGTATGTGTCTCATTTGCAAAAAATATTTTCGGATTGCAACAGGGGGGCACATCTATATTCAACCATATTTGAAGCTATTAAAGAGTAATCCGTTCTTTTTAGGGATACAAATAGGCACAGATGTTATTTCAGAGATAAGAAATCTAGACAGTAAAAAATATAAACAAACGTGGGTGCGTAACATAGAATGTATGAAAAAAGATAGCGTACCATATAGTGTGACGATTACTTTATCGGAGAGATTCGATTTGGCAGAAGTGTTAGCTCTAATACGTATCGCTACTCCCGAGTTCATTTTAGTTAATTTTGAAAATAGAAAAAAGTATGAGAATAGATTTCAGTTAAATATGATACGGGATTTTTTTTCTGGCTGTGAGATAAAATATGGATATACGCATCAGAGTTTACACCAATAAATATAAACTATCGGATTCTTTTCACAGTTCTTCTGGTGTGTTAGTTGAAAAAACAGAACTGATAATTTTATTTACTGCTCAGGATAAAGTTATTTCGCCCTTTGCTATGGAGTTGCCATTGTCACCTAGTCACGGAGAAATGCCGGACGATTTTATAAAATCTGTAAATGAACGATCAATAAATAAAAGTAAACACTTTGCAAATTCTTTAAGCTATTTCTTTGGGTTGGAAGATTTTTTTAAAAAAGTTGAAATGGCTAAAATTATTAATTCTGGATTAATGAAATCTATTAAAACGATAGGAATAGGTGCAATTATTGATGATGAGATACGTAATTACGATTTGATAAAATTGAAATCATCGAATCAGTATTTGGATGATACAATTGCAATTGTTAATGAAAACAAAAATGTAAAATTTATTATTGATTTCAATGCAAGTATTAATTTTGAGCAGTGGAATTATTTTATTGATAGGATAGATAAGAATAATTTGTTTGGAATAGAACAGCCTGTGAAATTTCCTTCAAAAATTCCAGATTTGGGTTTCTTAAATATCGCTGATGAGACATTCGTGAAATGTGGTTATGAAAAAATTCACGAATATGGCTATAATGCTTTTGTCTATAAGCCATTTGCAAGTAATATTAAAGAATTATATAAGTGTTTTGAGAATAAAAATAACTACGTTGGTATGGTTGGAAGTAATGTTTCAGGCCCTTTAGATTGTAGTTTTTGTAACATCATAAATCATTATATGCCTACCAAATTAGCAGGAAATCGTGCAAGTAATTTTGAAGCGCATCCGTTAAATAATAAAACTGAGGATTTAATGAGAATTCGAGAAAAAAAGATATCTCTCTCTGATGAATTGTTTATTTATCTTGATAAATTTTGCCAAAAGGTATCGGATTTGTATTTTGATATGAATCAATTAAAAGAAATTGCTACAAATATATAGTATTTCCCACTCTGAAGCAGCTATGTTTCGTGAATAGATATAGGACATACCGATGGAAGAACGATATGGTGCTTGTCTCATGTATCGGGATCTTATATACTAAAAGTGTCAAAGATGGTGGCAAAATTGGCTTTGATTTTTTTGATATTAGCAGTAATTTAAGCAGCAACTTGCCTTTTTTATTCAAGATTTTTGATGAGAAAGAATTATAGGTATTTCAGTTTGATGTAACTCAAAATAAGCGAACGGTATTTTTAAGCTTGATGTTTATTATAAAGCTGAGCTCAACCCCAATCAAAACAGTATGGCAGGTGGACTTATTATCTTACTTAAAAGGGGCTAGCTAAGAAGCATACGCTTGTTATTATATCGAATGTTCTCAATTTGCATTCGATTAAACTTACAAATCAAGATGGCTTTTATTCTAATATCATCAATACTGGGCTTTATAGATTAAACATTCAAGTCCAATAATTCGCAGAACAAATGAGCCATGCATCCAAAATGCCAATTACGAGTAATATAAATCCCAATGATATTGTAGCTGATATTCACTTAATACCATCAATACTCCCAAATGACTCCTATTATCGTAAGGTTTTTTTCTTTTCTCTTGAGATCATCACCAACGTCATAAAAATATATTTTACCATGCTGTTTCACGTTTGGATTTTTTACAAAAATAGAAATTTCCATAGAGTAGCTCAAGATCCTAAACAAAAATATTAAAATATAATGTTTTTTATTTTTTATTATTAAAAAAATAACATAAACATTGGAATAACTCTCCAAAAGCAACAAAACTCTTTGTAAGAAGAACTCTGATCATTTTCTTTGAAAAAAGAGCAATGAAGAGAATGTCACTAAAAAGAGCGTTGAGCGATTGGCTTGAAAAACTGTCAAAAGAGATTTCTCTATTGTGTGGTCCTATGATTTTTCACCAAGGTGAGCTATTCATAGCGTTTTGTAGGCCGACCGCCTTTTGGGTTTTGTCTTCATAAATTTCACGAAGATAGTTGTAACAGCATAAAAGCTCTAAAGTTTGTTAAATAATTCCTTATGTTTTGGATTGGCTTGGCTTAAATGCACCCCACCACCTGTTACAGATCCCAACATGGCTTTTGCTGGTTTTTGGTCTGTTTTGCAACCATTGGCTTGTAAAAAGGTTCTATGAATGGCGAAAGAGCCAGCGCCCTTAACAAGAGCCACCAACGCGGTCAGTGTAACCCCAGAGGGGTGCGAACATTTGTCGTAAAAGCGTAAATCAGGAGGCAAATCACATGTAATACCCCGCATACGTAAATAGGTTTCTGCTAAAGTGTTTTTAATAGGTTGGCTTTGTTGCCAAATTGCTTTTGCTCTCTCTGCTTTCTGTTTTGCTCGTTTGAGATCAGCACAAAACTGTTTGGAGAAAGAGAGCGTCTGATCATAAGCTTGTTTTCCAAGCAATCTAATTCTAATAAGCGCTTGTATGATCTCTCTAAAAGAGCAGCCAGAATAACAATAGAGCAATAAACGCCCATCATGTCCATTGGCAAGGGATAAGCTAGGCAGCCTATCATCATGAGCAGGGCAATGAGCAAGTCCATAACGCCCATGCCAAACTCCACGTAATGCACGTGTGATACCTTGCGCATTCTTAAAAGAACACATCATTGTAAATCCTATAACGTTGCGTCATAGGACGGATTGTGCTATCTCTAGGGTGATGAGTTTGAGAAAGCCTTGTCCGTCCTTACGTGACAAGGTTTTCTTTTTATGCCGCGTCGTTATAACGTTGCTGTTTTGCTTGTTCGATTACATTCAAAAGATCCGATTGTAACCAACGGGATAAAAAACCAAATTTTAAAGGTTTTGGGAGAGAGCCATTGGTCACATGACGGCGGAAAGTTGAGACACTCATATGAAGCAATTTTGCACTTTCACGGTCTGTTAAAAGAATATCATTTTCTGTCATTCTAAAATCCTTTCACTATAAAAATGGAAATAAATCATGCCTATTTATTAAGCACATTTTGGTTCATTTTTGAAGGTATTTTATTTATAGAAAACAATATTTTATCATAGTTTTTCTGATGTGATAATTTATGACTCTTATTGAGAAAAAATGAGAGAGAAGAGAGCTAAAGTTATCCACAGATCATGGGGTAAATTACCCCATATCTTAAGATTGACCCGTGACATAAGCCGCCCATTTATCCATATAAACGCGGCGCTGTTCTAAATAGTCAGTCCGACGATAGGCACGCTCTACTTTACCTCCTACTGTATGACTTAGAATGGTTTCAGCGACCTCATAGGGGGCATCGGTTGTTTCAGCAAGCCAATTGCGTAAACTAGAGCGAAAGCCATGCGGGCAGGCTTCAAGTCCAATACGTTTCATATATTGAGCCATACACCTATGCGCGAGGGGACCGCGACCTGTTGCAGAAAAGAAGAAATCATTGCGTGATAAAAGGCGCGCTTGTTTTAAAATGTCTAATGCTTCAGATGATAGAGGCACGCGAAACTCTTTTGTTGTATCACGCTTTCCTTTCATATTTTCAGCAGGGATAGTCCATATATCCCCATCAACTTGATCTTTATGGATATGACATAAAGGAAAAGTACGAACGCCTGTCAGAATAAGCAAACGTAAAGCCAGTTGTGTCATTGTTGTTGTTTCGCAAAGTGTTTTATAAAAAGCCGGAACCTTTCTCCAATCCATAGCTGGAAAATTTTGCGTTTTATGGCGTTGTTTGCCTAAGAGCGCGCGTGCTTTTTCTGTTGCTTGTAAATCAACATTCAAACCTAATGCAGCCGCATGTTTAAGACAAAGATTAAGACGTATCAATGCTTTCTCTGCTGTTGCAGCTTTTGTATGCCAAATAGGGGCAAGAGTATTGCGTATCTCTGTTTGAGTAATCTCTGAAACGGGTAGACAGCCTAATTTAGGGAGAATATAAAGACGTAAAGGTGAAAACCAATCACAAGCCTTACCATCATCTTTTAATTCAGCTTTCCGACTTTCAAAAGCATCTACGGCAATATCTTTTAAGTAATGAAGATTGCTTATTGCCTCACGCTTTTGTTTATTGCGTTCTTTAATGGGGTCACGCCCCTCACGTAAAACCGAACGCCACCCAGTTGCCAATTCACGGGCTTGTTTTAAAGAGACATCTCGCAACGCTCCCAAGCCCATTTCACGACGACGTCCGTGAAGGGTATACCGTAAAATCCATTGAGCACCTCCATCTTTACGCTTATGAAGTAACAAGCCAGCACCATCATTATATTTGCCAGCCCCCAATGTTGCGACAGATCTTGCATTAAGACGGTTCATAAGAGCCATTTTTTACTCCTTTCTTATATAAATTTGATCCACACATTCATCCCACTTGTTATGTGCAAATGAGTGGTTTTGATTGAAGCAATATAAACTGATTTAAAATGAGACAATCTTAGGTTATTCGGGACTCTCATTCAATATGAATAACGATATATTATCATTATAAATCAATGCCTTGTAGAGATAGAGAGTGTTGATGAGGAGCATCCATGGTTTGTGCACGCGTTTGATTTGATTAAGGCGCGTGCAAAATACGAACTTTACAAGAATATCCTTAAAGGACCCGATTGTGCAACAGCAGCGTACAATGACTTTAACGAACAGTTGCATGAATTGCGTGCAGAGACGTCTCAACGTCATAACGTCACTCGAATAATTCCGACGGATTTCTAATATGGTTTATTTTCCAATCGCTGATTACAGACCAGATGTTGCGGTTGTCAACGGCAGTTTTACGGATATGCTTGTGAATGTTTTACCGGCTGATGGCTGTTACATTCCGATGCCTAATGCAATGGTAGTGTCTCATGCTTTAGAAGAAAAGCCGTTGGGGTGCATAGCCTTTAGAAGTGGCAATGGTGTTAAGATAATCGTAGGAGGAGCCAAAAAGCTTTACAGTTATGATAGTCAAACGAAGGGTTGGAAAGACATAAGTCAAAGTGGTGTGACCTATCAAGCAAATGAGGAGAATAAATGGTCGTTTGCTCTTTTTAAAAACATGGTTATTGCGGTGAATAAAAATGATAAGCCGCAAGTTTTCAAGGTCCTTAGTTCTGAACGGTTTGAAGATTTAGAAGGAAATCCACCGAAAGCAGGATTGGTCAAAGTTTGGGGACCTTTTGTTTGTTTGATGCAATTGACAGATAATCCCAATCGCATTCATTGGTCAGGTTTGAACGATGTAACTTTATGGGAAATAGGTAAAAAAAAATGTGATCATATAGATTTTCCAGATGGAGAATATGTGCAAGGGGCGACGGAATCCACCAATCCCCTTATTTTTATGCGTTCTGCTATTTACGCTGGTTTATTTACTCCAGGGGCTGAACTTGTATACAGTTTTCAAAAGATCCAAGACAAGCGCGGAGCGCGCAGTGCAGCCTCTATAGCGTGTCGAGGGAGTGATGCTTTTTTTGCGAGTGATGGTGGTTTTTATCAGATGAGTTTGGATGGTCAACTTTTGCCGATAGGCTTTGAGAAGGTTGATAGAACAGTTTTTAAAACCTTTGATAAGTTTGCTCTTGATGAGATGCAAGGGGTTATAGATCCCATTGATAACCGGATTTACTGGTCCTTAAAGAGAGGCAATAACGAGCAAACGACCTTTGTTTATGATTGGGGATTGCAGAAATGGTCGACGCTACAGGGAAAACCTTTCACGTTGTTTCCAGTATTTACGACAGGGTATACTTTAGAACAGTTAGATGAGATCTCGATCAATCTTGAGTCCTTGCCGGCTTCTTTAGACAGCCCTCGTTGGCAAAGTGGCGCCCCAATGCTTGGTGCTTTTGATGATGAAAATCGGCTTGTTATGTTTACGGGAGCACCGATGGAGGCAACGGTTGTTTCGCAAGAATTGGGAGCACCAGATGGAAGTTTTAACTTTATCACGAAGATGTTTGCTGAAGTTGATACGACGGAAGGTCTTTTAAGCATAGGAGAGCGTCGGCTTCGCAATAATCAGACACCGATTACATGGCACCAAGAGAGGGCATGTTCATATGTCACGGGTGCTTATCATGGTCGTTCGCGCAATCGTTATCACCGCTTTAAATTGCGTATTCCTGAAGGTGTTCATTGGAACCAAATCACAGGATTTAATGTGGATTTACGTCCTTTAGGCAGAGGGTAATGGCAAAAGTCTTTTTGACCACGTCTTGGGATATGGAGCGTATAGCGCCTTATCTTGAAGACATCATTGCATCCTTTAGAGAGTATGTAGAGCGTTTCAAACATGAAATCACGTTGCAAGAGCTCCTTGAAGCGATTTGCAGTGGCAAGAAACAGTTATGGCTTGTTTTGGATGATGACGAGCGCTTTTTAGCGGCATTCACGACCCAGATACAGCAGACAGTTTTAGGAAAGAAGCGCGCACTGATTTGTGAATGTAGTGGCAAGGACGTTCTTGATCAAGTTGATAATTTGACATTTGTAGAGGATTGGGCGCGTGAGAATGGGGCTTCTGAAATGGAGATCTTGGGTCGTTTAGGTTGGAAGCGCGCATTGGACAAGCAAGGCTATGGCATAACGATGCTTTATTATAGGAAGGAATTGTGACATGGGGAGCAGTAGACCAGCAACGACAGAACAGAAGCAGGTACAAACAAGCGCCCCTCCCGCTTGGATGCAGAATGTATTTAAGCGAGGGGGTGCAGATGCGTATAACATGTATGATACAGGGATGGGTGGTAATGTGTATGGAGGACCTCGTGTTGCACCTTTAAGTGCTCCAACTTATCAAGCAATCGGAGGTCTTGGAGCTATTCCTCATCAATATCAAAATTATATGAATCATTTGATGAATACTCCCATGCAGGCAGAAAGAAATATTGGTGAATTGGCTTCTAGTTATAAAGGGGGCTATGATCAGGATTTTGAAGATGTACTTAAAAAATCTATGGATGATGTGAGAGATACGATTAACAGCTCTTTTGTAGGTGCTGGTGGTTATGGATCTGGTGCGCATACAAAAGTGTTGGCGCGTGAACTTGATGCATTGTCTAAAAGTGCTAGGATTAATCATTACCGTCAGAATAAGCAGGATATGTTACATGCTAATGCCTTACTTGGTGATTTTAATAAGTATCGCTTAGGCATGATAAGCAACTTATTCCCCTCTTATAATAATGCCTATTCGAATATGTTGCAGGGGTCATCTGTTCTTAATGACTACAATCAACGCCTTGTTGATGCCAATAGAGAACGTTGGCTGGAACAAGACAATAGCGGCTGGAATAGGTTGAATATGCTTATGAACGCCGGTCATGGCTTTGCAAGAAATTACGGCACGACAACGAATAATAATACAGCCTCTATGATGCAAGGCAACGACCCTTGGAAGAATTTTGCGACAGTAGCAGGTCTTGCGACAAGTTTTATGGGTATTCCTGATATTTCTAAGCCTTTTGGCGCATTTTTAGGCAAAAAATTCGGTGTATAGGAGTAAAGAGATGAGAAAAGATCCTTTATTTACAATGTCTGGAATTGGTGCAGAAGGTTTTATATATCCTAGTGCAATTTTGCCATATACGTTACCAGTGCAGAAAAATAAATGGGCTGGAGTTAAGGAGGAAAGAGAACGCCAAAAGCGTGAAGAGATCTATGGTCGAAAGCTATTAGGAATGGTTATTCCGAAGATTGGTGAGAGACCTATTGATAAAATGAATCTGTTGCAGAGAGTCATACAGCAGCATCAAGGTCCTGCTACTCCTAGTGCAATTTCTATTGATAAACCGTTTGAGAGTGGTTCTCTTGCGCCTTCTCAAATAGGAACTATTGTTCCGGATGGAGTATATCATGAGAAGAAGGAACCTTATGTGGTTCCTGAAGCAGAAATACCATTTGGTGTTGGTAATCATCCACCACTCCCTAATGCACAGGAGATTAAACAACTTACGCCTATAGTAGAGGCAGCTTCAACACCACAGTCACAAACTTCTCCAGTAGATACTCGAACTGGTTTTGAAAAGTTTGTCCAGTCTGATTTTTATAAAAAGCTTCAAGATCTTTTTGCAGGTATGTCGGCAGCACCGTCAGGCGGTTCTGGGTGGGATGCGCTTGCAAGTGGTGTGAAGCGTCTTAACGAAGGAGATAAACAAAGAGGGCAGGTTAATCAGACCGTCGAATACCTAAAATCTAAAGGGTACAGTGAAGAAGAGGCGCGGTTCATGGCTGGGAATAAAGATGCATTGAATGCTTTTCTATTACAAAAAGTGAACGGCGGTTATGATGCTAGATCTAAAGAAGAAATGGACCGCCTACGAGAAACAATAGATCTTAAAAATAGTGAAGCTATCAGTAGTAATACACTCCATGACATTGAACGTTTTATGAATTATATAGAAGAGAATGGTGATTGGGCTACGGGAAATCTTGCTGATTGGCAAGCTTCTTTTAAGGTTCCTCAACACCGTGATATGCGTTCACTGCTTGATTCCATTAAAAACCGTATAGGTATTGACCGTTTAGAAACGATGAGACGGTATTCACGCAATGGTGCTTCTGGTTTTGGTAACCTTACAGAAAGAGAGCTTGATATCTTAAAGAGCTATTTAGGAGAGATAAAGTACGACTTGGGTCATAAAGAGCTCTTGTTTAGGTTGAAAAAAATCCATCAGATTTTGTCTAAGATGAAATTAGACGTATTGAAATTGCTAGAAGACAGCAGCATTGAATTAACGCAAGAGAGTGTTGATAAGGTTACCTCACAGTTGCATTCTAAAGCTCCACAGCAAGGACATAGTGCAAATGCGCCTGTAGTAAAAAGTGCAGAAGAAATTGAAGCCTTACCGAAAGGAGCAGATTTTATTGTTATTGATGCCGATGGTAAAAGAATGACTATAAGAAAATAGGTTGTGTTTCATGTCTGAACTTAAGAATTATGATAAGTCACTTCTTCCTGAATGGGCTAGAAAGTATAAGGTTATTGGTATTGCTGAAGATGTTCAAAAGGAAACAAATTATCCTGAACTTAAGGATTATGATAAATCACGTCTCCCTGAGTGGGCTAGGAAATATAAAGTAATTGGTCCAGTTCAAGATATTCCAAATACTCAAGAAACATTCAAAGATTTTGCATTTGATGATAAAGATCTTACGTGGTGGGATGCTGTTAGAAGCCATGGTACATCTGGTCTTACAGCAGGGTACAGTGATGAGATACAAGCGGCGAATGAAGCAGGTTTTACGGATTATTGGAGCGGCGATAAAAAGGCAGAAGAGGTTTATAATAGAAGAGTAGCCAAGGAACGTGCTTACCAAAAAGCCTTGGAAGAGAAACATCCATGGTTATCTTCTGGTGCTTATATTGCTGGTTCGATTTTACCAACATTAGCATCATTGGGGATCCCTGCTTTAAATTTTTTGCGAGCAGGCTCGACTTTAGGAAGTTTAGGTAGGGGAGCTATTGTTGGGGCAGGTTCTGGAGCTTTACATGGTTCTGGTGCAGGAAAAGGTTACAATGATACGGTGAATTCGGCATTAGCCGGTGGTGTTGGTGGGGCAGTTTTGACGCCGGTTGCTGCTTTAGGAGGTATAGGTATTTCTAAGGCAGTTCGTAGTTTAGGAAATGCTTTAAAATCGCCTCCACTTGTAAGGAATTATTTTAATCCTGCTCGTAAAGAGGTTTCAAATAAAGCTTTGAGAGAAGTTGCCAAGCAACTTTACGATAATAAACCCCAAAAGATCACGGAACGTCTTAGCTCAGAACCTCAGGAAGTATTTTTGACAGATATTAATGAAAAACTACGACAGACTTTGTGGAATGCGTCTAAAACAAATGAAGATGTTTATAATCTCTTGAAACAAGCACATGAGAAAAGATTGGGAGGTTCTGTTCAACGTCTTTATGATATGATGGAGCAGACAATTGTTCCATACCAGCATAGCGATACTTTAAGCAGGACGCTTAAACAGCAAGGGAAAGAAGCGCATGATCATCTTTATGAACAAGCAAGGCAAACGCCGATAGGACGAGAGTATTATCCGGCTCTTAATAAACTTTTTGAAAATAAAGGGTTTCAAAAAGCTCTTAAAGAAGCTGTCAATACTTTAGAGGAACACCCTCTCAGTATAAATCCTAGAAGGTTTTATGATAGAAGATTTAGCAGTATAACCTATAAACCTACGATAGAGTTATTAGATCAAACTAAGCAGTCTCTCGATGATTTAATCGAAAAAAGTAAGAAACATGGCGATAACCAAAAGATTTTAGGATACGAAGTCCTCAAACAAAATTTGGTAAAAATAATGGACGAAATCTCTCCTACTTATAAAGCAGCACGCGGTAGTGCAGCAAAATTCAAAAACTTTGCAGATAGCTTTGAGGAAGGTAGACAAGCTTTTGGAACAAAGCTTGAAAAGAGTTTTGAAAGGGATGCAGTTCAGGAAAATCTTTCTAAAGGGAATTGGACAAAACAAAATAATACCTATCAGATGGGTATGAGAGATGCCTTAGATGATTTACTCAGAAAAAATGATGACCCTATTAATGAATTTTCTAAACTTTTAAAACAAAATCTTGCGTCTGAGAATCTTGAAAGGACCATAGGACCGGAACGGTTTTCTACTTTTAAAAAGGCAGTAGATCAGGAGCAATTCTATTCTGATGCAGCAAAAGAGGGTTTTAGCAAATTTGAAGGCACTCCTGAGGTTTCTCTTTTTGATGGAGTTCGTGTACCACATAGTATTCCTGATATACCAGCTCAAGGCTTAAAATTAGCACGAAACATATTTTTCCACCCGAATGCTCCAGAGGCGCTACGGGCAAGACAAGAGCTAGAGCGCGGTATAGCGAAGTTAGCAACTTTTGGCGTTAAAGGAATGGAGCGCAATGAAATTGCCAAATTGATTCAAAGTGCTTTGAAGTGGCATAAAGCCGGTGTGATAACGGATGAAGGCTTGAAGATTGTTTCTAGAGCTGTAGCAAAAGGGTTAGGTCCTAGTGCTTCAATAGAGTATGCGAAATGACCCGTTCTAGTCCTTCTGTTAATCAAGCGATCCGTCAAACGGCAGCGCGTTATGGTTTGCCAGAGAGTTATTTGTACCGTGTTGCGCAAGTGGAAAGTGGAGGCAATCCGAATGCA
>NZ_JBHIND010000045.1:0-113523 GCF_042194695.1 Bartonella sp. CM86QHHN | reverse complement strand
TGGTATAACGATACAGCCATTGAGCACCTCCATCTTTACGCTTATGAAGAAGCAAGCCGGCACCATCATTATATTTGCCAGTTCCCAATGTTGCGACAGATCTTGCATTAAGACGATTCATAAGAACCATTTTTACTCCTTTCTGCTATAGTTTTTACCCACACGTCAGCCCCGCTTGTGACGTGCAAGCAAGTGATTTTGATTGATTCAAGATAAACAGATTTGAAATGAGAGAATCCTACGTTATTCGGGAGGCTAATTCAATATAAATAACGCTAGATTATTATTATAAATCAATATCTTGTTATATAAAAAAACCTAATCCGTAGGAGATTGTTGGAAATGTTGGAACTATCCTTGGTACTTTTGCTGGGCTTAGCAACATCAGAGCGAAAGAAAATATCGTACGAGTAGGGCAGCGAGATGGATACAAACTCTATGAGTATAACTACAGGGGCTATCCAGAGCGTTATCGCGGGGTGATGGCACAAGATGTTTTGAAGTCAAAACCTGAAGCTGTTTTCTTGCATAAGGCAATAGGTTTTTTGCATGTAGATTATAGCAAGCGTGGCTGTGAGATGGAAAGGGTGCAGTGATGGAACAAGAAAACACAAATTCTCTTTTAAAGTTGTTTGATCCAAAATTTTTGCGTCCTTTAATGTATCAGGTTATACCGCAGTTACCTAGATATTTATTGCAACAACGCTCGATGCCTCCAAGCACGCCGTTGGAAGGACGATACAAGCCAAGTTTTTTAGAACGGGCTGCTTGTCGCACAGACCCTTTTGATGCGAGCAATGGGGATAATACTCCGCAAAAATTGAGTCCTACAGAGCTTATTCGCGGTTCTCAAGCAGGGACAGAACGAGCTGGGAAAAAACGCCAGCAGAATTGATTATGTCTATGGATGATTTAAAACGCCAAATGCCTCCATTGCCGGATGTTTCAAAGAATACTGTTAAGATACAAGAGGTGCCGGAGCAACAAAAACATGACTTCTCAGAGCAGGGAGGTGTTGCATCAATGATTCCTCAATCTCCACTTGTTGGGAACATTGATCAGTCTAGTGGGGATGAAGCTGGGCGACAGCAAAAAAATGTGATGGATTATATTGCTCAACTTAATGAGAAATCTATAGCGGAAAACTCTTTGAAAAATGATTCTGGAAATGATGAGGAAAAGCTTTTTGATGCACCTATAGGAGAAGAAAAACATTTGAATGCACACTTACCAGAAGAGGAGCATTTAAAAGCAAATGATATGCCAGAACAGGCAACCGATTATGTAAACGCCGTTGGGAACTTTATTCATAAAGATGCAAATCCAAGCAGCTTATGGGAGCGTTTTAGAAAATCAGAATTTTCCGAGCATCTCATGGATTTTTTTGCGGGGTTAGCATCAGGAAAAACACCACAAGAAAGTTTTTCAAATGCATCTATCCTTATGCGGCAGGGCAACAAGGAACGCGCACAACATAAACAAACTTTGCAATTTTTACGCTCTAAAGGGTATAGCGATGAAGATGCGCAAGCACTCACGCAATATCCAGATCTTGCCATGAAAATCATAGGCAACACGTTAAGCCCTCAAGAAGGCTATAGAACACTACTTAAAAGGCTTAATCGGGGGATTATGAATCTGTACCAACCGAATTGCAGAAATGGACCAAAGCAGGCGGGAAGCGTTTACAAGGTCTTGTACACCGGCGTGTAGCAGAGGCAGGACTATGGGCGAAAGGGGCTTATGTTTCTTCCAATTATCAAACAGTAGAAACGCAAGCACCAACGGGGGTTTTCAAAGCAGAAGCATTGGCACCGATTATTGGTTCTTTCTCAGGTCTTGGTGGATTTTTAGTGGGCAATGGACCCATTCAATGGGCTTTAGCCGCCATTATGGTTTTAGCCGCATGTACTGGTNTGGACCCATTCAATGGGCTTTAGCCGCCATTATGGTTTTAGCCGCATGTACTGGTATTTTCTTTGTTGCTAAACGCTTTCAGGAGCACCGCCTATGATCTTATGGATGAAAAGAAACTTGATGGTAACAGGTGCGGCTTTAGCCGCTTTTTTTATTGCCTTAGCAAGAGCTTTTACTCTTGGGAAAAAAGCAGAGCAACAAAAGCAAACAGAAAAAGCTTTAAAAGCAGCCACAACACGGCTGGAGGTGGAAAGTGAAGTTAATCAAAAAAGTGATGCTGATGTGCATGCTGCTCTCTCTGACTGGTTGCACGACAAATAAATATGCTTCTTCTTGTGTTGGTTGGTTACCTATTTATTTAAGCCGGCAAGATCTGAACGCCATCAGTTCCAATTTAGCAAGAGAGATCTTAAAGCACAATAATCTAGGTGAATGCTTGTGTGGGTGGAAACATGGCTAGAAAAAAAACACAAGACGATATAGAGCTTATAGAATCAGAAAAAGAAATGATCATCACCTATCAAAGCGTGAAAATGATATCTCGCTTGATGAAGTGGATAGTATTTTTTCTTTTTTTGCTTATTCTTGATTTTGCACGCCTCATGGATGCGATAGACAACATCTTCGCTCATTTGAAGCAGTGGTTCTCAAAGAATTAGAAAAACTGTCATACAAGCAAAAACTTCGAAAAATTCTTTTTACTATGAATTGGAGATCCAATCATAAGCGTAGTTCAGAATGCAAACCAAGTCGTAAGAGCTCTAGTGTTTTGGTATTCGGCTTTCGATAGATCACAACTAAATCTGGCTTGATATGACAATCACGACAATTGCGCCATTGACCTGTTAGCGCATGATCTCTCCAATGCGCTTTTAGCGGTTCATTCTCCGCTAACGCTTTGACCACAAGCAGCAAATCCTTCTCTAGTGTATTAGCATACCTACCTTTGCTTTCACGTTTAAGGTCAGACCGGAATGAACGCGTATAGACAATATAGCAAGCTTAGGTTTTCTTTTCAGATTTACGCATTTCGGTTCTATCTTCCCGTATCATGGTCCTTAAGCTGTCTAATGATGTATGTTCGACGCATCCCATTTCGGCATCCTCGATAGCTCGTAATGTTTCCGGATTTGGTTGAAAGATCCAAGCGGTAATGTTCGATCTCTAGCAATGCGCGTCATAAACATGCGTACTGCATCCGATACAGTTAAACCCGTAGACTTAATAACTGCACTTGCAATTTCTTGAACTTGATCAGGTATGCGGGCTTGAATTTTTCCCATTTCTAAATCCCCTATTCAATTGTAGTACAATGTACTGCACGTTAAGTCTATGTCAAGAGTTTCAACAATAGCTTTTCACAAGAGAACTTAGCAAAATTCAAAAAATTATTAGAGAAAGTTAGAAGAATAAGATATGTTTTGTAGAAGAATATTGGAAAATCCTATTCCCTAACCTTTATTTATGAACCCCATACTTAAAAAAACATATAAATCAATGTGATATATGAATAAAAAAGAGCATAATATCACTAAAAGAGTGTTATAGAAATGATGTGTCATGACGATTCTACCACTCGATAGTGCTTCGATAAGAGAGGCAATAGCGCTTCTTGAACAAGGGAAGTTAGTAGCGTTACCAACAGAAACTGTTTATGGATTAGCAGGCGATGCAACCAATGGGAGGGCAATTTCTTCTATTTATTCTACAAAGGGTCGTCCGCAAATTAATCCTCTTATTGCGCATGTTAGCGGCATCGAAATGGCGGAACGTTATGTTAAAATTGACTTTCTTTCACGCCAATTAATAGAGGAATTTTGGCCAGGGCCTTTGACATTGGTTTTGCCTTTAAAGGAACAGCATAATATCCATCCTTTAACAACCTCTGGTTTGAATACCTTGGCTGTTCGTTTTCCAGACAGTCGTTTTGCGGAAGTGGTACAACATTTTGGCCGTCCACTTGCTGCTCCTAGTGCGAATCAATCGGGGCGTCTTAGCCCTACTTCAGCTGAGGCTGTTTTTGCATCTTTGGGGGAATCTGTTCCTTTGATATTGGACGGAGGACCTGCTAAAATAGGGCTGGAATCAACGATTATTAAAATTTGTGGTGAAAATATTTATCTTTTGCGTCCAGGCGGGCTTGCGGCTGATGAAATTGAAGAGGTTGTGGGGAAGCCTTTAAAACGGATAGATCAAAGGGCGGCGATTGAAGCTCCTGGGATGTTAAAATCGCATTATGCTCCCAATGCTACGGTTCGTTTGAATGTAGAAAAGGTGGAAAATGGTGAAGCGCTTTTAGCATTTGGTTCAAAGCGTGTTATGGGGGCTGAAAATGCCGTTTCTATTTTAAACCTTAGCGAAGATGGAAAGTTGGAAGAGGCAGCCTCTCATTTATTTCAATATATGAAGGAATTAGATTCATTTAAAGTGAGATGTATCGCAGTAGAACCTATTCCATCATACGGATTAGGAGAGGCTATTAATGATCGTCTTATACGGGCTGCGGCTCCAAAGGAGAAATGAACATGGAGCAGGAATTAATTGAAGGGTTTAGGGAAATTGTTGGTGCTAAGCATGCTATAACGGATCAAGCTTTGATTGCACCGTATTTGCTTGAAGAGCGTGGGCTTTTTCATGGAAAAACACCTTTACTTTTACGTCCATCTTCTTGCGCAGAGGTCTCATCGATTATGCAGTTAGCGAGCAAAACGCGCACACCGATTGTGCCACAGGGTGGAAATACAGGGCTTGTGGGGGGACAACAACCAGATGAAGGAGGAGGGAGCGTTCTTTTATCCATGGAGCGATTAAATAAGATTAGAGCTATAAATCTTGAGGGAAATTTTGTTGTTGTAGAGGCTGGTGTTATTTTACAGGATTTACAGAAAAAAGTGGATGAATCAGGTCGTTTTTTCCCTCTTTCTTTGGCATCTGAAGGTTCTTGCCAAGTAGGAGGAAATCTTTCGTCGAATGCTGGAGGGACAGCTGTTTTAGCTTATGGCAATATGCGTGATCTTTGTCTTGGTTTAGAAGTTGTTTTACCGGATGGGCGTATTTTAGATGATTTGCGTTTTGTTAAAAAAGACAATAGCGGTTATGATTTAAAAGATCTTTTTATTGGTGCAGAAGGCACATTGGGAGTTATAACCGCAGCCGTTTTGAAGATGTTTCCAAAAATAAAAGGAAAAGCTGTTGCTTTGGTGGGATTATATAGTCCGGCGAAGGCCTTAGAGTTTTTATCTCTGGCTCAAGAATATGGAGGAGGGATGTTGACAGGTTTTGAGCTCATGGGAAATCCCAGTTTGCAAATGGCTTTAGATTATAAGATGTGTGAGAAGCCTCCTCTTCAGCGGAAACATGAATGGTATGTATTAATGAACATTTCATCGTTGCAAGGCAATGATGAGGCGTTATCGGTATTGAGTACTATTTTAGAAGAAGCTTTAAAGAACGCGGTGATAGAAGATGCAGTTGTTGCGCAATCTTTAAAACAGCAAGATTTTTTTTGGCAATTACGAGAAAGTATATCATCAGCACAAAAGTTAGCAGGAGGGTCCATTAAGCATGATATTGCAATCCCACTTGCTTCTATTCCTGATTTTATTGCTGAGGCAGCGCTCATTGTTGAAGATATTGCTCCAGGAGCACAGGTGATTTGTTTTGGACACATGGGCGATGGAAATTTACATTATAATATTACACAACCTGTAGGAGCTGATACGACAGTGTTTTTGCAGTTATGGTCAACAATGAATCATCGCATTCATAGTTTAGTGGTGGACTATAGAGGTGCATTTTCTGCTGAGCATGGAATTGGTCAGCTTAAGCGCGAAGAACTTCGTTCTTTTAAATCGCCTGTCGCATTGGATATTATGCAAGGGATTAAAAAAACACTCGATCCTTTAGGGATAATGAATCCTGGAAAAGTATTATAATTCAAGAATGGTGATCATGCATTTTTGTTTAGATTTTAATAACCAAAAAAGAAACCAGTTGTTTTTTATTCAAACTTTTAATAATCCAATGAGAAAAAGCTGCTAAAGGGTGTATGTTATTTAAGATAAATTGGGATAATGTATATGGCTAATCAATGCTTTAATCAGGCAAAAGCGGTGCTTGAATTTCGGTTAGATCCGTGCCATTTGCCACAAACGACGACATATTTTTCATCCAAAACGGGTAATCAGGTTATTTGTTCGTTAAATGAGCGTGGTGTTTCTTTTAAAACGGATATGCCTTCAAGCTTATCGCATTTAATACCCCCTTATCATTTTCAAGGAATTGCAGCACGTACCGTAAAAACGCGTTCAGGAGAAAGAGCTGTTGCATTAGAATTACTTCATGCCGATGAGGAAGCTTGTATACCGCTTTTGGTTTCCAGAGATTTGAATAATGTTCTTCTGGATTGGCGGTTATGGGCGGATACTTATGGCCTTCCCATGCTTATGATCAATGAAGATAATCGCATTCTGGTTGTAAAAGATCGTTCTGATTTACATCGATTTTTTGGTACAACAGCACATTCTAAACAAAAGCATTTTTTACTTCGTTATAGCAATCCGTTAGGCTTGCGTTTGGTGATTGCGAATCGAATTGCACTCCAGTAAATTAACATGCATTCATTTTTGTACGACCGTCAGCATTTATCTTGTTGTGCTGTAAAACATCGTTGTTTGGGGAGGTAACATAAGGCATGTAAACTTCACACATGAAGTGTTTTTAGAAGATATGGCGAATATTCTAAGTTTGCTTGTAGGTCTTTGTGTAAGTGCAGCATATGAGTGGGAAGCAAGAGGAACCCGCTTAATGAGAATTCAGACCTTTACAGACTGGATTTGGTGTGACTTTTGGTTCTTGAAAACAAAGAGAAAGTCAATGATTGTAAATAAGAGTTTTTTGACACCATACATTGGCAGCAGGAATCGATGATGTAGAACGCTTTTTTCAGAGAGGTAAAAACGGTTTTCATAACAATAGAAACTGTTTTTTTGCGGTATAATTTTGGGTTTTTGCCACATTATTAAAAACACCAGAAGATTACTGGAAGTGTTTTTGAATTTTTTTTATAAATCATTTCTCCATGTTGAATGAAAGCTTTGAATATTTCAGAATATTCTTATTTCATCTCTCTTTTATAATCAAAATCATTTAGATAGAAAGGGTTATCGTAATATTGAGAATTGGAAAATACAATGATGGTATAGGTTTTTATTTTTATTCCAGAAAGCTGGCAGAATGGATTTATACTATTTGCAGGTAGTGTCGTAAAATGGGAATGATAAGCATGAGAGATATTGTTTAAGAATTTGTATGTGAATAACATAACTATCTTTTTGGGCATTTTATTTTTCGTAAAAGCGGAGTTTCACTAAAAACGCGATAAATAAAAGAAATGATAGTATATACGTTTTTCCTCAGGATTTTATAAGAAAGAAAGTGTTTATAAAAATGATGAGAAAATGCGTTTAAAGTAAAGACAACAGTAAAATGATTATTTTATATTACATCTTCAGATTCAGAAAATTTTCCTATTTTATCATGAGTAGATATCCTATTTACAATATTTGATTGTTCAAAGGAAAGCACACTTATTTTTTCAAAATTATGGTCAACGTAAAACAGTGAGAAAATTTGTGTGTCATGCTCTTATATAAAATAAGAAAATCGTAAAAAAAGAATATTCAAAGGATTTAATTTTCTCGCGCAACGGCTCTCCATCCGATATCTCGACGAACAAAACCTTCTGGCCAATCAATAAAATCAACAGCTTCATAAGCACGTTTTTGTGCATGCGTAATCGTTTTTCCTGTTGCAGTTATATTGAGTACACGTCCACCATTTGCAATGAGTTCTCCATCACGCAACACTGTACCAGCTTGAAAAACTTTCACATTGGGAAGAGTGTTTACTTGATCAACGTTACGGATAACAGTACCTTTTTGGGGAGAGTCTGGATAACCATTAGCAGCCATAACAACGGTGAGAGCTGTTTTTTCAGACCACCGAAGAGGCTTATTTTCAAGTTTTCCTTGAGCTGCAGCAAGAAAAATTGGCAAAATATCATCTTTGAGGCGCATCATTAAAACTTGACATTCAGGATCACCGAATCGTACGTTAAATTCAATTAATTCGGGTCCTTTTTGCGTTATCATTAATCCGACGAAGAGAATACCTTTAAAGGGGGCGCCCATTTCTTTCATGCTTATTAAAGCTGGTTCAACAATTTCTTTGAGAGTACGATTCACTATTTCTTGGGTCATGATGGGCGCTGGTGAATAAGCACCCATACCACCGGTGTTTGCTCCAGTATCCCCATCACCTACACGTTTATGATCTTGAGCAGATCCAAAAGGAAGAGCAACTTTACCATCACAAAGGCAGAAGAAGCTTGCTTCTTCACCTTCAAGAAAAGATTCTACAACAATTTTGTTTCCTGCATCTCCAAATGTACTTTTGAAGCAGGCATCAACTGCGTTAAACGCTTCTTCCATAGTTGTTGCAACCACGACACCTTTGCCAGCTGCTAAGCCATCAGCTTTAATAACAATGGGAACACCTTGTTGCTGAATGTAAGCTTTAGCTTTAGAAGCATCATTAAAGCATTGGTAACTTCCTGTAGGAATGTTATTCTTCCGACATAAATCTTTTGTAAAGGCTTTTGAACCTTCTAGTTGAGCAGCTTTTTGAGTAGGACCAAATACACAGATGTTAGCGCTATTAAGAGAGTCTGTTATACCCGCCACCAAGGGTGCTTCTGGTCCTACAATTACAAGATCAATAGAATGTGCTTTACAAAAATCAATAACAAGGGGATGGTCATCAATGTTCAAATTAATATTTTCACCAAATTCTGTTGTTGCAGGATTTCCAGGAGCACAATATAACTTTGTTAGCAGTGGTGATGCTGCTATTTTCCATGCTAAAGCATGTTCTCGTCCACCTGAGCCAATAAGAAGAATATTCATTGCTTGCTCCTCTCATAAAAGATAATTAATCTCATCCCCTTCTCATAAGAATGAAATGTCTCTATCGCAAGACCAAAGGTAAATCATTTGATGAAAAAAAATAAAAATATCGCGCATGTTCAGTCCTATGATAGCCAAGGACGGGTTATGGATGCATCTTCCAAACAATGGGTCTACAGCTTCCTTCCCCGTTCTTTATGGTTTTATGCGCAATTGGCGCGTTGGGATCGACCTATCGGTTGGCAATTGTTGATGTGGCCTTGTTTTTGGTCAACAACAATGGCTTTTTTCTCTTATAACATGCATTACGATACTCTTTTATCAATGTTTCTTCATTGGGTTTGGTATCTTTTTCTTTTTTTTCTGGGGTCTATTGCTATGCGAGGGGCAGGATGTACTTGGAATGATCTTATTGACCATAAAATTGATGCTCAGGTAGAAAGGACACGTTCTCGCCCATTGCCAACAGGTCATGTGAGTCGGTTTCAAGCGAGAGTTTTTATCCTTGTGCAATGTTTTGTTGGTTTAGTCGTTTTATCACAATTTAATAGGTTTAGTTTTTTTCTAGGTATTTCGTCATTGATAGCTGTTGCATTTTATCCTTTTATGAAACGCGTAACATATTGGCCGCAGTTTTTTTTAGGCGTTGCATTTAATTGGGGGGCATTAATGGGGTGGGCTGTTGTCTTTGGAAGTTTAAGCTGGGCACCAATCTTGCTTTATGTGGGATCAATTTTGTGGACCATAGGATATGATACAATCTACGCACATCAAGATAAAGAAGATGACATTACTGTTGGTGTCCGTTCTACGGCTCTTCTTTTTGGTAAAGCAACCAAGCGTGCTTTAGTATTTTTGTATGGTGGTTTTGTGATGTTCGTTAGTCTAGCATTTTATTTAGCTGGAGTTCCTGTTCTTAGTTTTTTGGGGATTTTTGTGGCAAGTATCCATATGTTTATTCAAATTAAAGTCATTGATATAGATGACAGTTCACAATGCCTCAGGCTTTTCAAATCTAATTCGCTTATTGGTTTTGTGATTTTTGCTGGTTTAGTATGTGGGGGTATATGGATGATATTTTATCCTGCGGTCTAAAAATAAGTTAGCTAAAATCATAGTTTCTACTGAATACAGTATGTTTTTTTTTAATAAGCTTGTTGCTAATCTATTTTTAAGCAATACAGTAGAAAATATCACCAATTAACCTTTACAGTGAAAATAAAATTCTTCTATTCAAATAAAATAAATCATCTTCTTTTAGAATTTTTCGAATAAAAAATATTTGTTTAATTGTTGCGAAGAAAAAATCTTCATAACGATGAAGTTTGAAGGATTAGGGATAAAGTTTTTGTCTTTTCCAATCGCTGTGTTCAACACAATCCCGTGTAAAAAGCAAACGATCATGTAAACGAAATGGGCGATCGCACCAGAACTCTATAGAAAGGGGTTTAACACGAAACCCAGACCAATAAGGTGGTCGTGGAATATTGCCTAGAGCATAACGCGCAGTATATTGAGCAATTGCTTTTTCGAGCACAAAACGATTGTCTAAAGGTTGAGATTGTTTAGAGGCCCATGCACCAATTCGACTACCACGTGGTCGCGATTGGAAATAGGCATCGGCTTCCTGTTGACTTACTTTTTCAACGATTCCTCTAATTCTGACTTGACGACGGAGTGATTTCCAATGAAAACCTAAGGATGCTTTCATTGATTTTAAAATTTCTTGTCCTTTACAGCTTTCATAATTGGTATAGAAGACGAATCCTTGGGGACTGTAGTCTTTGAGGAGAACCATACGAACATTAGGGAGTCCTGTTTCGTCAACTGTTGCTAATGCCATAGCATTCGGATCATTTATTTCACTTATCGTTGCCTCTTCAAGCCACTTTGCGAAAAGTTCAAAAGGTTTTTGCATTTGCATAAAATGATCATCTGTTGGTATTTTTTTGCTCATAGTTTCTCCAAATATCAGTGAGCATGGGTGAGGCATTTTCTCATTTACTTTATCATCAAGAAGTCACAGTACCATTTTTTCTTATTTTCAAAAAGCCAATGCTATCGTGTATTTCTATGGTAGTTTAATTATTTTTTACTTTAGCATAGACTACAAGGAGCTATATTAAATAAATATCTCATTTTATCTGGTATTTTAGTTTATTGATAGACATATAAAGAGAAAAGAAGAAATTATTCTTTAGAATAGACTGATGAAGCTATAAGGGATATTGAACAACGTATCAGTTGATATTTTGAAAACGAAGAAATTGAAAAGAGGGCAATATGCGTGATCCCTACACGATTTTGGGTGTGGCACGTACCGCAAAATCGCAAGAGATTAAATCGGCATTTAGAAGATTAGCGAAGAAATATCATCCAGACCATAATAAAGATGATACAAAGGCTAAAGAGAAATTTGCTGAAATTAATCAAGCCTATGAAATTATAGGTGATAAAGATAAAAAGGCACAATTTGACCGCGGTGAAATTGATATGGAAGGAAAACCGCTTTATCAAGCCTATGGTGCTGGTGAAAATTTTAGCAATAAACAAAATCCCTTTTCAGGAGGAGCAAAGGGATTTGATTTTTCCTCTTCAGGTGGTGCAGGTTTTGATACGAGTGATATTTTTCGGGATCTGTTTGGAGGAGGTGGTAGCTTTTCGAATTCCACACACTATAACCGTCCCCAACAAGGAGCACATGTTCGTGCTAATCTTGCCATAACATTAGAGCAGATGGTTGGCGCAGAAAAGGTGGAGGCTGTTTTTCCAAATGGGAAAAAGTTAAAAATTAAACTTCCAGATTATATTGAAGACGGACAGGTTATTCGTTTAAAAGGTCAGGGAGAAGCGGTACCTCACGGGCAAGCAGGAGATGCGTTAATAACCATTCAGATTCAAAAACATCCTCGTTTTCGGGTTGAAGGAAGAGCACTCCATCTTGATTTACCAGTTTCTCTTAAACATGCTGTTTTGGGAGCAAAAGAAGAAGTTGAGACGTTGGAGGGGCGTGTGGTTTTAACGATTCCTGCGTGGTCAAGTTCTGATCGCGTTTTACGGTTGAAAGGGAAAGGGCTTCGTTTAAAAAATGGTACAAGAGATGATCTTTATGTGCATGTTCGCATTATGTTGCCGGGAGATGAAAATGCCGCCGCACTAGAACAGTTTTTGCAAATGCAACAAGATTAATTTTAAAAATTTTATATATAAAAGCGTAGTTTTTGTTTGATTTTAAACCAATTGCTTGAAGAAAAAGTTGACCTGTGTCATAGGCAGGTGAATAATACTAATTTTAAGTAACAATGGGGCAGTGCTGATGGCTAAGGGTAATGGTTTATTGTACGGTAAGCGTGGTTTAATTTTGGGGTTGGCCAATAATCGCTCCATCGCTTGGGGAATCGCTAAAGCGGCAAGTAGCGCAGGGGCAGAGCTTGCTTTTACCTATCAGGGTGAAGCAATGAAAAAGCGTGTCGAGCCTTTGGCTGAAGAATTAAAGGGATTTGTTTGTGGACATTGTGATGTTTCTGACAGTGTCTCTATTGATACGGTCTTTAGAGAAATAGAGAAGAAATGGGGAAAACTTGATTTTTTAGTTCATGCTATTGGTTTTTCTGATAAAGATGAATTAAGTGGTCGTTATATTGATATCAGCGAATCAAATTTTATGATGACCATGAATATTTCCGTTTATTCCCTAACAGCTCTAACGAAGCGTGCAGAAAAATTGATGCCAGATGGTGGTTCAATCTTGACACTAACCTATTATGGTGCAGAAAAGGTTGTTCCCAATTATAATGTAATGGGGGTTGCCAAAGCCGCTCTTGAAGCGAGCGTGAAATATTTAGCGGTAGATTTAGGTCCCCAAAATATTCGTGTTAATGCTATATCTGCTGGACCAATTAAAACGTTAGCGGCTTCTGGTATTGGTGATTTTCGTTATATTTTAAAATGGAATGAATATAATGCTCCATTACGTCGTACGGTAACAATTGAAGAGGTTGGTGATTCTGCGCTTTATTTTCTTTCAGATTTGTCTCGTTCTGTTACCGGTGAAGTCCATCATGTCGATTCGGGTTATAATATCATAGGTATGAAAGCAGTTGATGCACCAGACATTTCTGTCGTTAAAGAATAAAGTTTGGTTATAAGATTTTATTAGACAGCAGTAATTTGGCCAAATTTAAGGTGTCCAAGAGTATTTGGGAGAAAAGAGCTGTTTTGTGTATAGCACACAACATACGTTATCGTTGTATATATTTGACAGAGAAATGGATCTTTTTTCATGTCGCATAATACATTTGGTCATTTGTTTCGTGTAACAACATGGGGTGAAAGTCATGGTGCTGCTCTTGGTTGTGTCATTGATGGTTGTCCACCTGGAATTATTTTTACTCTTGCAGAAGTTCAAGCTTATCTTGATAAACGCAAGCCAGGACAATCAAAATACACAACGCAGCGCCGAGAACCAGATGAAGTAGAGGTCCTTTCAGGAGTTGTTGTTCAAGACGATGGAACGACATTGGTGACAACAGGTACACCAATTTCTCTGTTGATTCGAAACACAGATCAACGCTCTCAAGATTATGGAGCAATTGCTCATCAGTATCGTCCAGGACATGCGGATTATACTTATGATATTAAATATGGCATTCGTGATTTTCGAGGCGGGGGACGTGCTTCGGCACGGGAGACGGCAGCACGTGTTGCAGCAGGTGCATTTGCTCGTAAAATCGTTCCTGGTTTGATTGTACGAGGAGCAGTGATAGCAATTGGTCCTCATAATATTAATCGTGATCGTTGGGATTGGTCAGAGGTCGATAATAATCCTTTTTTTACAGCTGATGCAGAGATGGTTCAAATTTTTAGTGACTATATCAGTAAACTCCGTAAAGAGGGGACATCTGTTGGTGCGGTTGTTGAGATCGTTGCAGAAAATGTTCCGGCAGGTTTAGGAGCCCCTATTTACGCAAAGCTTGATCAAGATATTGCCTCGTTACTTATGTCGATTAATGCGGTAAAAGGTGTGGAAATTGGTGATGGTTTTGCGGCAGCCCGCTTGAGGGGAGAAGAAAATGCGGATGAAATGCGAATGGGAAATGATGGAAAACCGCTTTTTTTATCAAATCATGCGGGAGGTATTTTAGGGGGAATATCGAGTGGACAGCCAATTGTTGCGCGTTTTGCTGTAAAGCCTACTTCATCAATTTTAACACCTCGTCGTTCCATTGATGTTGATGGTCATGATATAGACGTTATAACAAAGGGACGTCATGATCCATGTGTTGGGATTCGTGCCGTTCCTGTTGGTGAAGCGATGGTTGCTTGTGCTATTGCTGACCATTATCTAAGACATCGCGGTCAAGTTGGGTGATTGAAAAGGTGAACAATGGCGTATGATGAAAAAAAAATTGTTTCTGCACTTAAAGCTTTTGAACGCGGTGAAATTGTTGTGGTGACAGATGATGATGACCGTGAAAATGAGGGTGATTTAACTGTTGCTGCAGCGCATTGTACAGAAGAAAAGATGGCGTTTATTCTTCGTCACACAACAGGTATTGTGTGCACACCTATGCCAAAAAAAGAAGCAAAACGGTTTAATCTTTCTCCTATGGTACCAGATAATAACTCTGCACATGGGACGCAATTTACGGTTACTGTTGATTTTAAACACGGCATAACAACAGGGATCTCAGCACATGACCGTACATTAGCTGTACGTAATCTTGCGAATTCAAATGCAAGTGCGGATGATTTTGTTCGTCCAGGGCATGTTTTTCCTTTAATTGCGCATGAAGGGGGAGTGCTCATGCGTTCAGGTCACACGGAGGCCGCTGTTGATTTATGTAAATTAGCTAATTTGCCGCCGGTTGGTGTTATCGGTGAGTTAGTTAATGATGATGGAAGCGTTAAACATGGCGATCAGATTATGAAATTTGCGCAAGAACATCGGTTGCATATTATAACGGTTGCAGATTTAATTGCTTACCGCCAACGTAAGGAAATATTGATCAAGCATGTTGGAGAAATGCCTATTGAAACATTCGTAGGTCCCGCTATTGTTCAAAGTTATCAACTCCCTTGGGAAGTCGTTCAGCATATTGCAATTGTTTTTGGTGATGTCCGTGAGGGTGAGAATATTCCTGTGCATTTACATCATGAAAACATTATAAGTGACGTTTTTTGTCAAACTTCAGATATTATGGTGATGATGCGGCGTATGATGGAAAAAGAAAAACGTGGCGTATTTATTTATTTGCGTGAAGGATCTGTTATACAATCAACTGTTGGTATTCAAAACATGACAAGAAACAGTTCAGAAAACCGTGTGCAGGCGATTGCACGCGAAGAAGAATGGCGCAAAATTGGTTTAGGATCACAAATTTTAAAATATTTAGGAATAGGCTCTGTTATTGTTTATGCTTCTAAAGAGCATCATTATGTAGGTTTGGAAGGTTTTGGAGTTCGTATATCCAGAACAGATATTTTTTGAGGTTCATATGAAAAAAGAGATACAAGAGGGGGATATTACGACCTTAAGCTTTGAGCAAGCGCTTAAGCAACTTGAAGTTATTGTCGAAAATTTGGAACGTGGCGATGTGCCTTTGGAACAATCCATTGATATTTATGAACGCGGTGAAGCGCTTAAAAAGCATTGTGAAAAACTCTTAAGAGTTGCTGAAGCTAAAGTTGAAAAAATCCAGCTTTCAGAAGAAGGTTTTCCAGAAGGAGTGGAACCACTTGATGCTAAATAATTTAAATCTTTTTGGATATTTATTGTGGGACTTAAGAGAAGCAATAACCTTAGTTTATAAACAGAAAGTTTTATTGATTTCTTTTTTATAAAATAAGTTAAAAATGAGGAAATTATAGCTCATCTCAAATAGAAAAGAGCATTTTCAGTAAAAAAGATGCAAAACTGTAAATAAAAGAGTAGAGAAGATATATTTTTATCATTGTGTTTTCTTGAGTTAAGATAATAGGAAGGATTTTTTTTGTCTCAGGTCTTAACACCATTGCTTGACCGTGTTTGTTTTCCGCAAGATTTGCGGGCATTACCTGAGTCTGATTTGGTACAGTTGGCTGATGAGTTGCGGACCGCAACAATTGATGCGGTTTCTGTAACAGGTGGTCATCTTGGGGCGGGACTTGGTGTTGTTGAGCTCACTGTTGCATTACATTATATTTTTAATACACCAGAGGATAGGATTATTTGGGATGTTGGTCATCAAACCTATCCACACAAGATTTTAACGGGGCGTAGAGAAAAAATTCGCACATTACGTCAGGAGGGCGGATTATCTGGTTTTACAAAACGTTCAGAAAGTGTGTATGATCCATTTGGAGCGGGGCATTCGTCTACTTCTATTTCAGCGGGGCTTGGTATGGCAGTGGCAAGTGCTTTGAAAGCAGAGACAAGACGCAATATCATAACTGTCATTGGTGATGGTGCAATGTCTGCGGGCATGGCTTATGAAGCCATGAACAACGCTGGTGCTTTGAATGCACGCTTGATTGTTGTTCTTAATGATAACGATATGTCTATAGCACCACCTACAGGTGCTATGAGTGCACATCTTGCACGATTAGTGTCTCGTCCTTCTTATCGTCATTTGCGTGAACGCGTAAAGATGTTGAGCGAAAAATTGCCAAAGTTTTTTTTGGATAAAGCTCGTCGTTCAGAGGAATTTGCGCGTGGCCTTTTGGTTGGGGGAACTTTATTTGATGAGCTTGGCTTTTATTATGTTGGACCCATAGATGGGCACAATTTGGGGCATTTATTGCCTGTTTTTAAAAATGTTCGTGAATATCCTAATGGTCCTGTTTTGGTGCATGTTGTAACCCATAAGGGAAAGGGATATCCACCTGCAGAGGCCTCGTCTGATAAATATCATGGTGTTAATCGTTTTGATGTCACGACAGGAAAACAGGTAAAAGCATCAAGTAATATTCTACCCTATACCAAGGTATTTTCTAAAGCTTTAATAGAAGAAGCTCGCCATGATGATAAGATTGTTGGCATAACAGCAGCGATGCCAACAGGGACAGGCCTTGATTCTTTTGCGGAAAAATTTCCTGAAAAAATGTTTGATGTTGGTATCGCTGAGCAACATGCCGTAACTTTTGCGGCAGGACTTGCTTGTGAAGGGTATAAGCCTTTTGTTGCAATTTATTCTACTTTTTTACAGCGTGCTTATGATCAAATTATTCATGATGTATCAATTCAAAAATTACCGGTACGTTTTGCTATTGACCGAGCAGGTTTTGTGGGGGCAGATGGTGCAACACATGCTGGAAGTTTTGATATTGTTTTTTTGGCCACTCTTCCTGAGTTTGTTGTTATGGCACCTTCTGATGAGCTTGAACTGATGCATATGGTGCGTACAGCTGCAGCTTATGATCAGGGACCAATTTCTTTTCGTTATCCGCGTGGTGAGGGGATTGGTATAGATTTACCGCAACGTGGTGAGTTATTAGAAATTGGAAAAGGGCGCGTTCTGCGTGAAGGAAATAGAATCGCTTTGGTTTGTTTTGGAACGCGGATGTCAGAAGTGTTGCAAGCTGCTGATGCGTTGGAGGCTGAAGAATTGTCTACAACGGTTGCAGATGCACGGTTTGCAAAACCTTTAGATAAAGATTTGATGCGTCGTTTGGCACGTGAGCATGAGGTATTGGTGACAATTGAAGAAGGGGCAATCGGTGGATTTGGAGCGCACATATTACAATTTTTAGCGCAAGAAGGGCTCTTAGAGCATGGTTTGAAAGTTCGTACACTAAAATTTCCTGATGAATATTTGAATCATGGTTCACCAGAAAAAATTCTTTCACGTGTCGGACTTGACGCTATGGGTATTTTAAACACGGTTTTTGCTGTTTTGGGACGCGAGATTCGAACAGGATAGAAAATTCGAGTATGAGATGGCTTCCAGAAAAAGACTCGATATTTTTTTAGTTGAAAAAAACTTTTTTACGACACGTTCACGCGCACGTGATGCAATTATGCGCCAAACTGTTAAAGTTAACGGAGAAATCGTTTTTAAAGCTGGGCAAATCGTTTTTGATGATGCAGAGATTACCGTTTGTGATCCAGCGCAGAATTATGTTTCTCGGGCAGCGTTAAAATTGATTGCTGCACTTGATGCATTTCCAATTGTAACGGACAAAGTGACAGCCATTGATGTTGGTGCATCAACAGGTGGTTTTACGCAAGTTCTCTTAGAGCGTGGAGCAGATCATGTCATTGCCGTTGATGTTGGGCATCATCAATTTGATAAACGTTTATTGGGCAACAGTGCTATAACGTTATTAGAAGGCTTGAATGTCAGAGATTTTAAACAGGAACATTTAGGTGGGCGAGAAATTGATCTTATCGTTTCAGATGTTAGCTTTATTTCGCTCAAACTTGCGTTGCCTCCCGTGTTGTCTTTAGCCAAGAAGGGTGCCCAAGCTGTTTTACTGGTAAAGCCTCAGTTTGAGGTTGGTCGTAAACACTTTAGTAAGGGAGGAATATTAAGTCCATCAAGTGCTAAGGAAACTGCTGAGGCGCTTTTTGTTTGGTTAAATACACAAACAGGGTGGAGTGCAAAAGGTTTAATTTCTTCCCCTATTACAGGTGGTGATGGCAACGTGGAATATTTACTATTCGGAGAAAAACAAGAGTGAATGACAATGTCATAATCGATCATATCGGAGCAAATGGTTATGGTATTGCTAAGACGTCTCACGGCTTCGTTTCTGTTCCTTTTACTTTACCAGGAGAGTGTGCTGAAATTACTGTTCATGGAAAATATGCAACATATATAACATTAAAAGAAAAATCATCAGAACGCATTGATACTCTTTGTCAGCATTTTGGAGAATGTGGAGGGTGTACTCTTCAGCATTGGCATATGGATGCTTATCGCGTATGGAAACAACAATTGGTTGTTGAGGCGCTTAAAAAGTATGGACTTAATAATGTTGTTGCGCCTTTAATAGAATGTAAACCTTATAGCCGACGGCGGATTACTCTAACAGCATCCATGACCCCACAGGGGCAAAAAGTTGGTTTTAACCGTTATCTCTCTCATGAGATTGTAGCTCTTGAGGAATGCCCAGTAAGCCGTCCAGAGCTTATTTCTCAGTTGCATAATATCAGAGAGCTCTGTGCTTTTCTAAAGAGCTCTGCCAAACGGTTTCATGTTACGATAACATGTGTTGAAAATGGTTTAGATGTTGCTTTAAGCGGTTGCATTGTACACCATGAATCACTTCGTCAGAGAATGATCAGTGCTGCTCTTTCATATGGGATTATACGTTTATCTGTTGACGGTGAAGTTTTGGTTGAACGAGAAAAACCAGAGATTTACTTTGGAGATGTCCGTGTTGAATTTCCTTCTGGTGGTTTTCTGCAAGCAACTTGTGAAGCTGAAAATATAATGGGCAATATTATTTTGACTCATTTAAAAAAAGCAAAGAATGCTGTTGATTTGTTTTCAGGGGTAGGAACATTTACCTTGCGTATGGCAAAAAAGATGAATGTTCATGCAGTAGAAAATAATGAAGATGCATTAAGAAATCTAAATACAGCAGCACGTTTTTCGACTGGTTTAAAAACGGTCACTTGTGAAAAACGTGATCTTTTCCGACATCCCCTTTCTGTAAAGGAACTTGAATGTTTTGAGAGTGTTGTTTTTGATCCTCCCCGTGCTGGTGCAGAGCAACAAGTACGTGAATTAGCGAAGACAACAGTATCACGTGTTGTGGCAATTTCTTGTAATCCTACTACATTTGCTCGTGATTTATCTCTTCTTGTTGCAGGGGGGTATACAGTAGAAAAAATCATACCGATTGATCAATTTTTATGGTCACCACATGTCGAAGTTGTTGCTGTTTTGAGCAAAAAGAAAAAAAAGAAAGGTTGGAAACTTTAGCCTGAAAGTTTTTTAATACTATGAAGATTTTTTAAAAGTTGACCTGTGTATTATTATAAAATTTCTCCAAAATTTATCTATAATAATAACCTTTTTCTCGTTGAGCTAAGAGCACTGAATGTAGAAAGTGCTTTTTTCTTTTAAGCTTTTTTATTATGAAATATAAAAGACAAGTTACCCCACACAAAAAAAACACACAAAAGACTAATATCTTACGAAAAAGATGTGTCTGAATAAGCCTGTGCCGTCGTTATATTTGCCATCCCCTAATGTTTCTTAAAACTCTTGGTACTTGAGACGGCCCATAAGAGGAATCTTTAGTCTTTTCTTGTACAGTTTTATCCATATAACTCTCCCCGCCTGTAACGTATAAACGAATGATTTTGATTGATCCAACAGACACAGATTTAAAATGAGAGAATCTTGCGGTATTCAAGGTTCTAATACAATATGAATAACGCTAGATTATCTTTATAAATCAATTCATTGTAATCTCCCCCTCACAAAATGGTCATAATAGACGAGAAGGAGGCAATACTGGGAAGGAATGAGCAAGCTTATTCCTCTATAAGCGCAGTTCCACCGATTGTCATATTATTGATTCGAAGATGAGGTTGACCAACACCAACAGGGACATTTTGCCCTGCTTTTCCGCACATACCAATACCATTATCTAGTTTACTATCATTACCAATCATTGTGATACGTTTCATAGCATCCGGTCCATTTCCAATAAGAGTTGCACCTTTGATTGGTGCACAAATTTTGCCATTTTCTACTCGGTATGCTTCAGTACATTCAAAGACGAATTTTCCGGAAGTAATATCAACTTGTCCTCCACCAAATGAAACAGCATAGATACCACTTTTAAGTGAAGAAAGGATTTCTTCAGGTGTTTTATCTCCTCCTAGCATGATTGTATTGGTCATTCGTGGCATTGGTGCATAAGCATAAGATTCACGCCGTCCATTTCCAGTTGATTTACCTCCCATAAGCCGTGCATTAAGTCTGTCTTGCATAAAACCAACGAGTTTTCCATCTTCAATGAGAACGTTATATCCTGAAGGGGTTCCCTCATCATCGACAGTGAGAGAGCCACGGCATTGTGGAATTGTTCCATCATCAACAACTGTAACACCTTTTGCTGCAACTTGTTGTCCTAAAAGTCCAGCAAAAGCCGATGTTTTTTTACGGTTAAAGTCACCTTCTAAACCATGACCTACGGCTTCATGGAGCATAACACCAGGCCATCCGTTAGCTAAGACAACATCAAAAGATCCAGCAGGTGCTGCTTCTGCTTCTAAATTTGTTAAAGCCATACGTAAGGCTTCATCCGCGGCTTTTTTCCAATTGTCTTCATGAATAAATTGGTTAAATGCTTGTCTCCCTCCACATCCATAAAAACCATTTTCACGACGATTGCCTTCAGCTGCGACCACAGATATAGAAAGTCGCACAAGGGGACGAATATCACGAACCAAATAACCATCTGCACGTAAAATTTCAACATGTTGTAGCGAGCCGGAAAGAGAAACAGTCACCTGATGCAATTTATCATTTTTAGCACGTAAATAGGCATCAATTTTTTGCAAAAGAGCACTTTTTTCTTCAAATGATGGAGCATCAAGGGGATTATGCGGTTGATAAAGCCTTTTGTTTGTTTGTTGAGGTGCTATGCTATAAGTCCCTGCATGATTATTATAGGTAACAGCTTTAGCAGCTTCACTGGCACGTTTGAGTGCAGCAGCTGATAACACACTAGAGTGAGCATATCCAGTAGCCTCTCCAGCAACAACGCGTAGTCCAAATCCCATATCTTGATGAAATGAGCCGTTTTTAAGCTGTCCATTATCAAATAAAAGAGCTTCGCTTTCTGTGTACTCAAGGTAAAGCTCACCATCATCAGCATGATGAAGTGTTTCCTGTATAAGTGATTGCACTTTAGAGGAAGCAATATCAAAATGATCAATCAGCGATTTCATAAGAATTATCCTATTTTTATGGGGGCTCAGAAGATTTTTATCAATCTAATTTTAAGAATCTTTCAAAATATACGATGAGATTTTGATTGTTTAAAATGTATTGATTTCATTCATGTCGGTAAGGTTGCATAGGCGTCGCCAAGACCATGAAGGTCAACAAAACCTCCAATCCCTTGTTCCGGAGTTGTAAAGATAAAATAGGTTGCCATTTTTCCTTTTAAAAAGAGCTGCAATATGTCTTCTTTAAGAAAGGCTTCAGCAACACAATTATCACCAAGACAACGACGATATTCCATTCTGCCCATATTTTTATCGTCAATTTTAATTCCAACGCCAGGACGTAATTCAACGCGAATCGGAACAAAAACACGCATCAAAGCACCTTGCTTTTGAGGAAGTTTATAAAATGTAACGCGCAAGGTAATATCTTGACGCCCTTGTGTGTGAACGTTTTGTACAACTTCACACTGTATGTTAGGTGTACCTGGTGGTAGAGAACACACTTTTGTCCATGCACCATAGGTTTGCGGAGCAGGGACATCTTGTGCATAGGGTGTTTGTGCAAATGCATGACTGATAAAACTACTATAAAGCGTGTAAAGAACAGCACCAATAAAAAAAGTTTTTTTGAGTAATTTATAAAGTATCACAGAAAATCCTATCCGACTCAACACCCACAACCATGCATAGATTTACATAAAAAAATGAATTCCCCATAAAAAACCATAACACAAAATCAGTATTTACCCAAATATATTAATTCATATGATATATTTTTATGATACATTTGTAATGTGGAGAGAACGTTGATTGAAAAAATGTATTTTTATTGCCAATATTTCCATTTACTTTTAGGGGATACGTGCGAAAGAGATATTTCATATTTTCTCAAAAATACGATTGGTCTTAATGGGTCATTTCCATACGCTAGATAATATTTGTCAGATAATATTGGATTTGTGAATGACAGAAATGGAAAAGGGCTTTGAGTGGAATGTCAGTTTCAGAAGAGTTATCGGTTGTGAATGGTAAATCAACGCCACCAAAATCCGGTATTGGTGATTACATCACATTATTAAAGCCACGTGTTATGTCTCTTGTGGTCTTTACGGCTCTGGTTGGTTTGCTTGTATCGCCTGTTCCTATCAATCCGTGGTATGGTTTTTTAGCAATTTTATGTATTGCTGCTGGTGGCGGTGGTGCGGGAGCACTGAACATGTGGTATGATGCTGACATTGATGCTGTGATGGAACGGACTAAAAAGCGTCCTATTCCCATGGGTAAAATCAGCTCCCAAAAGGCATTTATTTTTGGCATGGTTCTTTCTATGCTCTCGGTATTGGTTATGGGGAGCTTCATTAATTGGTTTGCGGCATTTTTTCTTGCGTTTACGATTTTCTTTTATGTCGTTATCTATACAATTTGGTTAAAGCGTATCACACCACAAAATATTGTTATTGGTGGTGCTTCTGGGGCTTTTCCACCAATGATTGGATGGGCCGTGACAACAGGGACAGTGAGTATTGATAGCTTTTTATTATTTTTAATCATTTTTATGTGGACCCCCCCTCACTTTTGGGCTCTTTCTTTATTTTCATCTCTTGATTATGAGGCTGCAGGTATCCCTATGATGCCTAATGTACGAGGTGAACATTCAACAAAAAAACAGATTTTATTTTATACTGTTTTGATGGCATTGTGTGCTGCTGCTCCTTGCTTTACTGGTCTTGGCGGAATTTTTTATGGTATTTTTTCAACAATTTTAAGCATTATCTTTATTTATTTTGCCTATCGTTTATGGAAAGCTGATACACATAATGAAACTATTTTGATGGCCAAAAAAACGTTTTTCTTTTCGTTACTTTATTTGGCAGCTATCTTTGGAATTCTTTTGATTGAATCTCTTGTTTGGTATTTTATCGCTCTTTAGTTGCGTAAAATGAAAGAGCAAATTTTAAAAGAGCTTTTCTTCAAGAAAATGCTGTAAGAAAACACGATAGAGTGTGTTCTTATGCAAAAGATGATATTGCACGTTTTTTTACATTGCTTATTCATGTATAATAATAGGTTGTTTGAATATATAGCTAAAACTATAGAGATTAAGGATGATTTATGTCTGGACTTCCCCCTTTAGCGATACGTCTTTGTGGTCCACGTGGATTTTGTGCAGGGGTTGATCGTGCTATCCAGATTGTTCTGCTTGCATTAAAAAAATATGGTGTTCCAGTATATGTTCGTCATGAAATTGTACACAACCGCTACGTAGTTGAGGGATTACAGCAACGGGGTGCTGTTTTTGTCGAAGAACTTAATGAGATTCCAGAAGAACATCGCAATCAACCAGTTGTTTTTTCTGCTCATGGTGTACCAAAATCTGTTTCAGAAGAAGCACGATACTATAATTTGTTTTATCTCGACGCAACATGTCCGTTGGTCTCGAAAGTTCATAAACAAGCGATACGACATCAACGTCATGGTCGTCATGTTATATTGATTGGTCATGCTGGTCATCCTGAGGTGATAGGGACAATGGGACAGCTTGAAGAAGGGGTTGTGACGCTTATTGAAACGATAGAAGATGCTTTGCATTATCAACCCAATGATCCAGATAAATTAGGATTTGTTACACAAACAACGCTTTCTGTTGAAGATACTGCAGGAATTATCGATATATTACAACAACGTTTTCCTACATTAGCAGCACCAGCGGCTGAATCAATTTGCTATGCTACAACGAATCGACAAGATGCGGTTAAAGCAGCGGCAAAGGGGAGTGATTTGTTTTTGATTGTTGGAGCACCAAACTCTTCTAATTCACGACGTTTAGTAGAGGTTGCCGAAAAGTCTGGTGCGCGGCAAGCTATTTTAGTTCAGCGCGCTGATGAAATTAATTTTGAAAACCTAAAATCTCTTTCTATAGTCAGTCTTTCAGCAGGGGCTTCGGCTCCTGAAATTATTATTGATGAAATTATTTCAGCATTTCGTGAGCGTTATGATGTCACAATAGAATTAGCTGAAACAGTGGTAGAAACGGAAAAATTTTTAGTGAGTCGCGAATTACGCGACGTCATTTTAACGTCTCAAGATATGGCTTTCGTTAATGGTCAAGCAAATAATGCAAAAAATGAAAATCAGAATACAGACATGTCTACAACGAAAGCAGAATAATGGCCGTTTATACAGATATTCACCCAAATGATTTAAAAGTGTTTTTAACACGTTATGCAATAGGATCACTTTTGTCTTATCAAGGTATAGAAGAGGGGATTGAAAATTCTAATTTTATGTTAGAGACAACACAAGGGCGATTTATTTTAACACTTTATGAAAAGCGTATTTCAAAAGATGATTTACCTTTTTTTTGTCGCTTGATGCAGCATTTAGGACAGCGTGGAATTCCTTGTCCTCAACCTGTTATTCAAAATGATGGAATGATGATCTGTGAACTAGCAGGACGTCCTGCTGCTATTATTACTTTTCTGGAAGGAGAGTGGATCCGCCAGCCCAATATAGATCATTGTGGCGAAGTGGGGACGGGGTTAGCACAATTACATTTAGCAGGACAGGATTTTACACTCAGTCGTAAAAATACTCTTTCTGTTATGGATTGGAAGGTATTGTGGCAACGTTGTCAAACCAAAGAAGATGCATTGTTAAAAGAATTTGGACAAAAAATTGAGTTGGAATTGGCTTTTTTACAGGAAAATTGGCCATGTAATTTACCAATAGGCATTATTCATGCAGATTTATTTAATGATAACGTTTTTTTTGTGAATCATCGTCTTTCTGGGATGATAGATTTCTATTTTGCTTGTAATGACTTTTTTGCTTATGATTTAGCGATCTGTTTAAATGCTTGGTGCTTTGAGCCTGATCATTCCTATAATCTTACCAAAGCACGTAAGTTATTGGAAAATTATCAAAAAATAAGACCATTGATCCCTTTAGAATTGGACAAGATGGTCTTATTAGCTCGTGGTGCATCTCTACGTTTCTTACTCACACGTCTATATGATTGGTTTAATACACCGCCTAATAGCTTTGTTATTAAGAAAGATCCATGGGAGTATTGGCACAAGCTTTGTTTTTTCAGTAATGTAAATTCGCTAAGTGAATTAGGTTTTTAAATTTTATGGCAACTCAACAAAAAGTCGTTGAAATTTATACAGATGGTGCTTGCTCAGGGAATCCTGGAGTTGGAGGATGGGGAGCAATTTTACGCTGGAATGGTCATGAACGGGAGCTTTATGGCGGTAAGATCCATACGACAAACAATCAAATGGAACTCATGGCGGCAATTTGTGCATTAAAGGCGCTTAAAGAGCCCTGTTTGGTCGATCTTTATACAGACTCAGTTTATGTACGTAACGGTATATCTAAGTGGATTGAAGATTGGAAAAAGAATAATTGGCGCACTGCATCAAAAAATCCTGTTAAAAATATGGAGCTATGGCAAGCTCTTGAGGATGCTAGTTCTTGTCATACAGTTAGATGGCACTGGGTAAAAGGGCATGCGGGACATCCAGAAAATGAACGCGCAGATGCCCTTGCTCGCAAAGCAATTACTCAATATCGTGAAAATGGACGTTTTCCAGCATAATTGCTTTTTGAGAGCTTTTTCTTTTATCACGGAGACGCAAGAGGGGTTGGCTGCGTATGGAATATGAATGTTCCACTTAAGGCGTGATCTTTAAAAGCAACTGTATAAAAAATTTTTTGGTTTATTTCTTCTGGTGTGAAATAGAGTGGAGCACTGAAGAGTGTATATTCTGCGTTATCACTGACTTTTCTTGCTGCTCCAATTTGCATTTCTCCTCCATCTAAAAAGAGAGAGGAAGGAGTGGTTTTGTTGTTATTTTGTATTTTTATAAGAAGGGTACTATTATTTTTTTCAGCACTTATTTTTAGTGCATTCTGCGTCATGCGGGGCAAAGAATTTTGCGCCTTTTTTAAGAAGGAAGCAGGAAGCTGTTTATTTTTAAGAGCAGATGGCGAAAAATCAAAGTTAACAGTAAATGGAAGACAGATTTTGTGACATAATCCAAGAGTGAAAGCACCACTTAAATTTTTGCTTGAACCAGAAAGATTGAAGGGCAATATTACTTTATCTTTATAACCTAATGACCAATCATTTTCTGTTTCAAAAAGCTGTGGAGTAGGATAAAAGATTTCATAAGAAATCTGTTGGTTGAAATTAAAAAATGGTGCCATGCCAGAATTACCTGGATTACGCCAGTAAGTTTTCCATCCTGGTTTAAGCTCAATTTCAATAATGCCTTCTCTTATTCCAGAAAGAGAAGGTTCAGTGATCGCTAATCGGATACGACCACCATCTGATTCATACCAAGATGTTGCGAAAAGCTGGAGTTTTTGTTCTGTTTGAGCATTTACAGGAATGTTAAGTAATTCTAAAACTATGAATGTTAAGCTTAAAGTAACTAAAAGCTTTTTATAAAAGAAAGTTGCGATATTTTGTAAATTTGTAAATATATAACTTTTTTTCATTGGAGTTTTATTTTCCTAGTGTGCTAAATGAACAAATTTTTATCATGTCAATTATGGAGAATAACAGATTAATGAAGCGGTGTAATGGCTTTTTAGGTGGACAATTACTCATAGCAATGCCTGGGATGAATGACAAACGCTTTATTCGTTCTGTTATTTATATTTGTGCGCATTCTGATGCCGGTGCGATGGGCATCATTCTCAATCAATTGCATCACATTGATTTTCCAGAGCTTTTGCTTCACTTAGGAATCATAGACAGTGGCCAAAAAAAAAGTCTTTCTGAACCAATAAAACAGTTTCCAGTTCGCTATGGTGGTCCTGTTGATCCTTCGCGTGGTTTTGTCCTTCATTCAGATGATTATGCTTGTGAAGAAACTGTTTTTATTGCGGATAAGATCTGTTTTACTGCGACAATTGATATATTAAAAGCGATCAGTTGCGAACAAGGTCCGCAACATGCACTGGTCGCATTAGGCTATGCTGGATGGAAAGCGGGGCAACTTGAGGCAGAAATTTCTACAAATGGTTGGCTAATCAGTTCTACATCACCTAGTTTTCTTTTTGAAAGCGATTTAAGCTGCAAGTATGATAAAAGTTTAACACGCATGGGTATCGATCCAACTTATCTTGCTTCTGAAATGGGACACGCGTAGAGTTTTTTCTAAGCTTTTTAACTTTACACGTTATTTTATCCCTTATGTTTTTATTTTATAAGGGAAATGGCTCTGAACGAGCGTAATTAATTCTTCTATGGCAATCGGTTTCGTCACAAGTGTACTTTGAACATATTTACAGCCTTCTTGACGGAGGAAGATTGCTTCTTTTTCATTTTCAACACCTTCTGCGATAATTTGCAAATTAAGATCTGTTGCCATATTAATGATAGACTTTAGAACAATTTTCTTCTTAAGAGAGTCGATTGAGATAAGTGAACGATCAAGTTTAACCATATCAAATGGATAACGTACGAGATAGGTCAGAGACGAATAACCTGTTCCAAAATTATCGAGTGCGAGATTCATTCCAAGTGTTTTAATTTGTTCAAGAAAGTGCGCTGATTGTTCAGGATTATTTCTTAAGACAAATTCAGATATTTCAATCATCAGACGCCCTTTGTGGAGCGGATGGCGAAGCAAAGCGGCACGCAATTGACTGATAAAACGAGGATGAATCATTTCTGCGCTTGGTAAATTAATTGAAATAAAGAAAGATTGTTGGGAAAACTTTTCTTGTACATTTATAAGATCAATAATGGCATTATCGATGATAAATTGTGACAAATCCATAACAATTTGTTCATTTTCTACGATTTTTATGAAATCAGAGACATTTAAATTTCCATAAGTGGGATGATGCCATTCTACAATTGTTTCAAAACCAATAATATGTCCGTCTGATAAATTAAGAATAGGATGGTAGAGGATTTTCATCTCATTACGTTTTATGGCATAATGGACATCTTTCTCCAGAGTATTATGTTCGAGACCCAAAGTGCGAAAATTAGGACGAAAAGGTTCAATATGGTTCCCACCCATTTGTTTTGCGCGAATCATCGCTAACTCACTATCATTAAAAATATCTTTAGCCGTCGATCGGCTTTCACTCCATGTAACCAATCCGATAGAGGTTGAAAGGATTATTTTATTTTCTGAAAGTGAAATAGGTGCTGAAATTGTTTTGTGCAAATGATCTGCAAATGCTGCAATTTTTTGTGGTTCTGTTTCACTGAGTAAAATAATTGCAAAGCGGTCTGCAGAAAGGCGCGATAAGGTATCTTGAAAATTAATGAGACGATTTAAACGACGTGCAATTATAAGAAGTACAGTATCCCCAACAGCGATACCTAATTTGCGATTAATTTGGCGAAAATTATCAAAATCAATCATAAAGACGGTTGGTCTAATTTTGATATTTGCTTTCGCTAAAGAGGTATAATTTTGTAGTCTATCAAAGAAAATTTGTTGGTTAGGAAGTCCGGTTAAGCTGTCGTGGATTGCATCATGCAATAAGCGTTCTTCGGATTTTTTATGGTTAGTAATATTGACAATGGTTCCAATGACACGTGTGATTTTTCCATCTTTTTGCATAGCCGGACGTGCACGAAGAGAAAACCAATGATAATAACCACCACCGGAAGAAAGCCGAAAAATTTGATCAATGCGCCCTTTTTTATTTTTAAGAATGATATCCAATACGGCTTGAAAGCGTTCACGATCATCATGGTGCAAGGCTGAAATCCAGTTGCGCATAGGTCCATTGAGGTTATGAATTTCAGTACCAAAAAGGGTTGCCATGTTTGGATGTACAACAATACGGTCACGCTCAATATTCCAATCCCAAATAATATTTCCAGCTCCCTTTGCTGCGAGTACTTGTTGTTCAAGGTCGGAAAATATTCCTTCATGGAAAGCGTCATTAGAAAAAGTTTGTTGCAGGACAGTAAAGCTAATGAGAAGAACAATGAGCACTAATCCTCCCGCTAATGCTGGCTGGATAATATCATTGTTTAAATGTCCAGCTATGCAGGCATAGGCTCCAACACACCAAAAGCTAATGAGCAACCATGTTGGAATAAGCATAATGGCGCGGTCATAGCTTCTGATTGAGAAATAGATGATTAATATTATACCAAGCACAGCGGTAAGGCCAAAAGACAAACGCGCAATTCCAGCTGCTCTGATGGGATCATAAATAGCAAAGGCTCCTAGACTGCAAAACGCAATGGTCCAAGCGATAGCACCGTAACTAAAATGATAATGCCAGCGGTTAAGGCTGAGATAGGTAAAAAGAAAAATGAAGAGTGTAGCAGTAAGTGCTACTTCTGTACCAGCACGCCAGATTGGTTGGGTTGTGAGTGTAACTGCAAAGAATTTATTTAAAAAGTTGAAGTCAATACCAATATAAAAAAGCACAGCCCAAGCAACTGCCGCTGTTGCAGGAAACAGCCCTGTTCCACGGACGACGAAGAGAACAGTTAACAAAAGCGCTAAGAGACCTGATATCCCAAGAAGAATACCATGATAAAGCGTATAAGAATTAATTGCATCTTTATAAGCTTCAGGTTGCCATAAATAGATTTGCGGTAGATTTGCAGAGTTAAGTTCGGCCACAAATGTAATAACAGCACCAGGGTTAAGGGTAATACGAAAGATATCAGAGTTTGCACTAAGTTGACGATCGAGGGAAAAACCTTCGCTTGGCGTTATGGATTGAATCCTTGATGATCCAAGGTCTGGCCAAAAAAATCCAGAACGTGCCATGCGGTAATGGGGGGCAACGATGAGACGATCAATTTGTTCATCTGTTGGATTTGCAAGAGAAAAAACTGCCCAATTTCCGGAAAATTTTTCATTTTTTGCCTGCACTTCAATACGCCATACAATACCATCTGGTCCTGGTGCTGTACTTGTTTGAAAAATAGAGTTGTTTGTATGGTGAATTTCAATTGCTTTTGAGAGATCAAGAGCAGCATCTTGAGAAGAAATTTTAACTGGTTCAATTGCTTGTGCTGATGTAAGATGGACAAAAGAACTAACGACTACAATGAAAATGATGTCAATTATTTTACGCAAACTCTTCACAATGTCCCACTCTCAATATTTTAGGATGTTTAATTTTCATTTCGACTTTTGAGAAAAAACGTCCACCTTTTATAATTTATTTACATAATAAATTGTTATCTCTTTTTCTTAAGTTATGTGATTTTATATACAAATAGACCACACACCCATTTGCTTCAATGGAACCTGAAGCGAATGAAGTTTTATATTTTAAAAGGGCAAAGTTAAACCATGAATTTTCAGATTTCACGGATATACCTTCACTTATTAGAATCTTTATCACATGAAGTATGAATTGGGTAGTTTTGTACGCCTATTTGCCCAATATTTCCAAAACTTATTTAATGAGGAGAGCTTTTGTGGTAAATTTTATGATAAAATATGTGACGTTATTGTGATGTTGCATTGAAAAGAAGTTTTTACTTTAGCTTGTATGAAAGAGTTGACGTTAAATCATCAAAATTTATAAGGGGTCCTACAGGTCCGACAGCAGTTAGTGTTGGAGTGGAGTTTGTAAAAAGACGATGTGCTAAATCAGTTAATCTTTTAGGAGTGATGAGATTGAGGCGTTCAATTGTTTCCGATATTGGAATTGGTCGACCATAAAGGAGTATTTGGCGAGCAATGAGATGTGCTTGACTAGAGGGATTTTCCTGTGACATTGTCAGATTTGCACGATATTGCGTTTGTGCTCGTTGCAGTTCGTTGGCGTGAATATTTTTGCTGACCTTGGAAAGTTCATCAAGAATCACAGGAATAAGTTCTTTGAGCCCTTCTTGTCCGGTAGCTGCGTGAACACCAAAAAGCCCAGTATCTGAAAATCCCCAATGAAAAGCATAAATAGAATAGCATAATCCACGTTTCTCTCTTACCTCTTGAAAAAGACGTGAAGACATACCACCACCAAGAATGATAGAAAGAATTTGGGCTGCATAAAAATCACGCGCGTGATAAGCACGTCCTTCAAACCCTAGAACAACTTGTGTATCCATTAAATCGCGATATTCACGAAAGTCGCCACCGACATAATTTGCAAGATTAGTAAGAGGTGCGGTTGAATGGGAGCGAAAAGTACCAAGACGACTTTCAACTTCTCGCAAGAAACTTTCGTGCTTTACAGCTCCTGCAGCAACGACAATCATACGATCTGCACTATATTGTTTATTGATGAAATCATGGAGATCAGTAGATGTAAATGATTGAATAGTTTTAGCTGTTCCTAAAATAGAGCGTCCAAGGGATTGATGACGAAAGGCTGTTTCTGTAAAGTGATCAAAAACAATATCATCAGGAGTGTCATGGGCAGCACCAATTTCCTGAAAGATTACTTGTTTTTCTCGTTCTAGTTCATCGTCGTCAAATTTTGAATGCATTAAAATATCGGCTAAAATATCTATAGCAAGTGGGATATCGCTTTTAAGAACACGTGCAAAGTAAGCTGTTGTTTCAATACTGGTTGTAGCATTGATTTCACCGCCAACATCTTCAATATCGGTTGCAATTTGAAAAGCAGTACGGTTTTCGGTTCCTTTAAAAGCCATATGCTCAAGAAGATGAGCAATACCATGCTGTGTGGAGGTTTCATTGCGTGAGCCCACTTTAACCCATATTCCGAGGGCAACACTATCAATTTGTTGCATTGTATGTGTGGCGATAGTCAAACCATTACTAAGGCGACATATATCTACATCCATGTATTTACAACTCCATTAAATAAGCTAAATACCTCATTGTAAGGGTATCAGAATATTCTTGATTTAAATTAATGCAGCTAACTTTAATAAGATGCACGCGATTTTAAAGAAATATAATCTTTTACTATTTTTTCATCATTAGCAAGATTTATAAAATGTTCTTCGTGTTTCATTACATCATTGAGATGAGATGGACATGGAGCATGAAGGCCACAAGCGCTTTTAATAGTATCAGGAAATTTAGCTGGATGAGCCGTGGCAAGAACGATCATTGGAATATGCGATTTTTTGTTTTCACGCGCTACTTGAAGAGCGACCGCTGTATGTGGATCAACAAGATAGCCACTTTCCTTGTAGACACTATCAATTGTTTGAGCTGTTGCAGCCATGTTGCTTTTTCCAGCGGAAAATAGGGAACGAATATTTTTGAGTTGCTTTTCATCAAGAGTAAAGAGACCCGTTTTTTTCAAGTTTTCCATTGCATTGCGAATCCACATTGGATCACGATTGCCACTTTCAAAGAGCAAACGTTCAAAATTAGAAGAGACCTGAATATCCATAGAAGGTGATGTTGTATGGACTATTGGTTGTGTTTTGTAAGTACCACTGGTCAATGTACGTACAAGGATGTCGTTATCATTCGTTGCGATGACCAGTTGAGCAATGGGTAATCCCATACGGGCTGCGACATAACCTGCAAAAATATCACCAAAATTTCCAGTAGGAACAGTAAATGAAACAGCTCTATCAGGTGCTCCTAAAGAAAGTGCAGATGAAAAATAGTAAACAATTTGCGCCATGATACGCGCCCAATTTATAGAATTAACACCTGAAAGTGCTCTTTTTTTACGAAAATTGTGGTCATTAAACATTGCTTTGACAAGAGCTTGGCAATCATCAAAATTTCCTTCAATGGCAATGGCATGAACATTGGAACAATGATTGGTTGTCATTTGCCGTTGTTGAACAGGCGATACACGTCCTTTAGGAAATAAAATAAAAATATCTGAGTGTTCTTTTCCAGCAAAAGCCTGTATTGCAGCTCCTCCTGTATCACCTGATGTTGCAGCAATAATCGTTGCACATCTATTTTTTTCAGTCAAAACATAATCCATCAGTCGAGAAAGAAACTGCATTGCTACATCTTTAAAAGCTAAAGTAGGACCATGAAAGAGTTCAAGGATAAATTCATCTGCTCCAGTTTGTCGTAACGGACAGATTGCTGGATGGTGAAAGGTTGCATAAGATTCAGCGATCATATTTTCAAAAGCTGTATATTCGATTTCGTTATTCACAAAGGGCCACAGAATAGTTTTAGCAATTGTTGTATAGGACTGACCACGAAGTGCTCGTAACGCATCAAATGATAGCTGAGGAAATTTATCTGGCAAATAAAGTCCCCCATCACTTGCCAACCCTGTCATGATTGTTTCCGTAAAGCTTAAAGCAGGAGCTTCACCTCTCGTGCTGATATATTCCATAAGTCTTATCCTTTTTTTATTTCTGGCAAATTGATGAAGTTATTTATTTCACGTTTTTCATAATATTTAAATTATTAAATGGATAGAGCTTCTTTTCTTCTTTTTAATTCAATAATGAAAGGAAATAGCCTTAAGCATTTTTATTTTTGAGATATAAACGCCAAATGTTCACAGAAAATCTGTTACAGTCAAAATTTTTTTCTCTATTATTCATTCACTTAAATTTTACAACGTATCTTCACTTGTACACCTTCTTAAATAATAAAATTAAATAGATAGAATGGTATTTATTGAAGAACTTTTGTATAAAACTCAATCATTCATAGTTATTTTATGCTCTTAATACTTTGTAACAATTAAATCTGCTAAACTGAATGTTAAAATGATACATCTCAGAACTCACATTGGAAGATTTATAAGGTAATTTTATGGCATTTCGTGCGCAAATCTATACTTTGAATAATCTTTTTTAGCTTAATTTATCACTTTGTATAATAATAGATATTATATTTGTGCTATACAGTATGGTAACCTAAAGTTTATCCATAGAAAACATACAACAGCCTGCTAAATGATGGGAAGCAGGCTGTAAAGTATTTTCATTTTAAATAGAAAAAAATAACTAAGTATCTTTGAATTATTTGCCTTTAATTTTTCCTATTGCCCATCCGATTATCCCGCTAAATATGGCCATAACAGATCCAGTCAAGAATCCAAAACCCAAAGCTCCTACTGTAGAAAAAACTCCTAGCGTAATTGGTTCAAACACTTTCTCAAATTTTCCTTCAAAGGCAGATTCACTTTTTGCTTTATGAGTGAAACTTGGGACATAAAGAGCAGCTATATCGATAGCTTTTTTCTTTCCTTGTTCTATTAAAGAGACAGTTTCCCATTGAGTATCATTTTTCAAATGATTGGCATGAACATTTATAACTTGTGAAAGCAGAAAAGCAACTGCTATAAAAATATTTAATACGTAAGTTTTCAATACTTTAATCATAGTTTACCACCAATACTTTTATTTTAATCTGAATTGAATAGATGCATCGGCAGAATTAGTGCACATTGAGAGAAACAGAAGCATTTAAAGCTTTTTTCACTCTTAGTGTGATAATTCATTAGTTTTTGTCATCAACAATGGATAAACACGGAATATGTTCATAGTTTATATTTCATATGAGAAGGTCTTATTCTGATGAAATTTCAATTTTAACGAGATTTAAAATACAATATTATTTTACTTATTATCCATCCTAAAAACATGCCTATCGTACTTGATGCATATCCAAGTGCCATCCCCATACCAAAAGCCCCGAGTGTAAGAGGTTCAACAACCTTTTCAAATTTTCCTTCAATAGTAGCTTCATTACCCACTCCACGATTTAGACTAGGTCTATAGAGAGAAACGGTATGGACTGCATCCTTTCTTTTCTGTTCTATTGCAGAAACAAAAATATTCTCACGATGAGTACTATTTTGTAAAGAGTTTGCATGCACATTTACAACCTGAGAAAGAGAAAAGGCAGAAATAATGAAAATACTTAATATATGATTTTTAAATAATTTAATCATAATTTACCTCAAATATTTATACTATTCAATATATATGCGTAAATTTATACTTAATTTATACTTTGGATATTTGGATGTAATCTACAACATTTATATTTTGTAGCATAATGAGCTTCATTATGTAATTATTTACAATGAATTATAGCCACATAATAAAGCTATTATTATAGAGTTCTAGACGAGGTTGAATTATTTGAACATCAATACTATGTCCTTTATCCAACTTATTATCGATCCTATAAAGCTCATTACATGTCCAGTAAACAATAGCCCCATTCCTATAGTCATAGGCTCAACGACCTTTTCAAATTTTCCTTCACCTATTGTTCCATGTTCTGTTTGATAATTTACAGACGGAGCATAGAAAGCAGTCGTAGAAACTACATCGGATTTCGCATATTTTACTTGTTCCATTGGGAAAACAGAAAATTCCTCTTTTGGATTATCGTTTTTCAAATAGTTTGCATTAACATTTACAGTTTGTGAAATAAAAAAAGTGCTCGCTATAAAAATGCTTAAAATATAATTTTTAAATATTTTTACCATAACTTTACCTCAAATATTTTTAAGTTATATATGTAAGAAATATACATAATGTTTATGTATATCACACTATATACAAGACATATAGTTCAATATGTATTTTTAGTCAATAATAAAAATACATATAAAAATATAACTATAATTTTTATAAACGTTATTGTAAAAAAGTAACAGTAATAATTACAAATTATATTTTTTAAAAACTTTATACAATATTTTATTATGTGTTATATATAAAATAACATATGGTTATCGTATAATTTTTATAAAATGACATTAATATATTTTTTAAATACATTTATAGATAATAAAATTGATCAAAATTTTTACATATTAAATATATAAAAAATTATTTATTATCGATAGTATAATAGAAAAAATGAAAATTATGATGTGGTTATAAAAATATTATTAACAATTAAAATATGAATGGACACGCTAAAATTTTATTATTTATAGTATTTATTATAGATAGTCATTATTGTAGAATGTGTGTTCTATAGATATTATTAAATTATTATTCAATGGTTATTTAATTGCATCGTGATATCAGAATAATAATTCTTACTTTACTATTAAATATATACATTTATCTTATAGATAATAATATGTTATAGATACTAAAAAATGTACAATTTTCTCATAGTGTAAAGTAGAGCTCGAATTGGATAGAGATAAATGATATTATCTTTTTATCGCCAATGTGAACAGCATATTACTATGATGCAAGGCAGTGTATAGAAGAATATAATTTAGACATATTTATGAGTGCCGAAAGATCAGCATTAGATAATATTTTCAACACTTTCTTCTTTCCAAACTGAAAAGCCGCTTTTATTTTTAGAAAGTGGATTACTTTTGAAAAGATCTGATTTCATTGCTTATTTAAAAAGGCTATTAAGTGCTTTCGGAAAATTTTAAGCAACTATTGGTATCGCTGTCGCTTGTTTAACATGATTATATGTTTCATATTTATGTGCTTTTTTAAAGAAACCGTTCTCAAGGTACTCAAGCCTATTTTGCAATGATAGATATGATGATAAAGCCCCCATAATATAAAATTCTTAGGGCATCAGAATTTTTGACGTTTATAAAGAAGAAAGATGGCATTGCCATACACTTTTCTCGCTCCTAATGTTGCTACAATTTTTGCCTTTTGAGATGATTCATTAAAAGGCATTTTTATTTCTTTATTTATTTAATTCAGCATATCTAGGTTTGAAATGAGAGAATCTTACAATATTCGGTTTTTTTGCTTAATTTGAATCATGATAAATTATGATTATAAATCAATATATTGTCTGTAAATTACTTGGTATGAAATATTTTTTATAAAATGCACATCTTCATAAGAGTGTATTCTTTTTGTTTTTTGTAATCTTAGGGAGGTTGTACCAATTGATGCTGTTAAAATACTATTTAAGCAGCAAAGTAAATAAGCCTTCAACAAGTTTATGAGATTTGGATTGAGTAAATATAAGCCTTTGTAACTCAACAAGGACGCATTTGTCATTTTCAATAAAGTCTTGTGTTCCATAGATTCCGCGAATTTTAATATTTTTTCCATGATTAATAGGCACATCCCTTACAATTTTACCATAGTATGTGATTTTTTTGATCAGATGAAAGAGGCTAGCAATTCTCACATCTTATCGAGCAAGGCATCGTAATATTCCTTTTTTGACAAATATAATAATTTATCAGGATGAGCTGCTGAGGTTGGGAGTGGGATATCGGAGTTGAGATAGATAAGCAGGGTTTAATTTTCATGAGTTGGCACCCCTGTTTTTGGCTTTTTTTAAAGCACGTGCAATGGTTAACAGACTTATGATTTCAATGAGGCGCTATATTTTTCCTTCACATTGAGATGCAATTCACCCGTGTCGTGAATTACGCATTTATTGAAGTTATTATAAAAGGAGCAGCGAGAAGAGCAGGACATTTGAATAAAAATGCTTCTTACAAGAGTTTACAAATTGATATATTCAAGAGATTTTTTATAATAGATCTCGCCATACTGCCATTGCTTCTAAGACTTCTCCTAAATGAGCATGTTTTGCAATAACTGTTTCTGCACCAGCTTCTGCAAGTGCATTAGAGTGGCCAAGATAGCTATGTGATCCTCCCGTAAAGCCGATGACACGCATGCCTGCTGCTATGGCTGCGTGTACACCATGAAGTGAATCTTCTATAACGATAGTGTTTTGGGGCTCTGCCTGTAATTGTTGTGCGGCAAAAAGGAAAACATCAGGGGCCGGTTTCGTTCTTTTTGTTCCAACTTCAGGTGCTGAAAATATTTTACCTTCAAAAAGGTCATAGAGATCAACCGTGATGAGCATCTCTTTTATATCTACGCTTTTTGCATTAGAGCAGATACAGTAGGGATAGCGTGTTTGGATAATTTCTACAGCTTCTCTTACATCATCAATAGCCCGTAATTTAGTTTTTATTTGTGTACGAAAAATATTAGTCATTTGATCTATGAGATGAGCAGAAATAGGTTTTTCTGTTTCCTGTTCAACGTGTTTAAGAATATCGCGAAAGATAAGCCCTGCAAAACGCTCACTCAATTCTTCGGGTGATATTTCATATCCTGTTTGTTTGAGCAATTGAGATCCAATTTTTGCTGCAAGATATTCAGAGTCGACGAGAACTCCGTCACAATCAAAAATAATAAGATCTATCTGAGGCATAAGATATTCCTTTACATGTTACGAGATGGACAACTTTCATGAAAACGATATTGAGAAGATCTTATTTCATAAAAATACGCTTTGAAAATGATTCTTAATTCTTTTACGAAATAAAAGATATGGGAACAGTACATTGAAAAAAAAATTAAGGTTTCATTCATATGAAAGTTTTTTTTTACTAAAAAAACAAAAACAATCATCAATTTTGTAGAACTTTAACGATACGTTTACGCTATTTTGTAAATATAGATGGGTAATGCGGGCCTATAAACTATTTTGGTTGATTATAGGGCAAATTCAGTTAATTTTGTTGGGTTTTTCATGACAGTTATTCAGCTTCAAAAAGATTTCCTTCGTACTCCCTCACAAATGCCATGGCGCAATAAAATTTTTAAAGGAGATTGTGTTTCCGTTTTAGAAAAACTTCCAAAACATTCTGTTGATATGATTTTTGCGGATCCACCCTATAATTTGCAATTGGATGGAGCTTTATACCGTCCAGATCATTCGCTTGTTGATGCGGTTGATGATGCATGGGATCAGTTTGAGAGTTTTGCTGCTTATGATGCTTTTACTCGTGCATGGTTGCTTGCTTGTCGTCGTGTATTAAAACCCAACGGAACACTTTGGGTTATCGGATCTTACCATAATATTTTTCGGGTTGGGACGGCATTACAAGATTTAGGTTTTTGGATGCTTAATGATATTATTTGGCGCAAGAATAATCCGATGCCTAATTTTCGAGGGCGCCGTTTTCAAAATGCTCATGAGACGCTTATTTGGGCCGTGCGAGATCAAAAAGATAAAAAGTACACATTTAATTATGATGCCTTAAAAGCGGCAAATGAAGATCTACAAATGCGTTCAGATTGGCTTTTCCCTCTCTGCACTGGAGCTGAACGTTTAAAGGATGATTCGGGGCGTAAATTACATCCAACACAAAAACCGCAAGCGTTATTAGCGCGTATTATTATGGCTTCTAGTAAACCTGGTGATGTTATTCTCGATCCGTTTTTTGGTTCGGGAACAACAGGTGCTGTTGCCAAGCTTTTAGGGCGTGATTTTGTTGGGATTGAACGCGAGCAAGATTACATCGATGCAGCATGTGAGAGAATTGCGGCGGTTCAACCTTTAGCGCAACCAGAACTAGCGATTTTGGATAGAAAAAAAGCAGAACCGCGCGTAGCATTCAACAGTTTGCTTGAAGCAGGTTTACTCTATCCTGGAGAAGTTCTGTATGATCGTAAGAAGCAAGTATCTGCTATTGTAAGAGCTGATGGTACGATTATGCATGGTGGTGAAGCGGGCTCAATTCACGCAATGGGAAGAAAGGCTCAAGATTCGCAGAGTTGTAATGGTTGGACCTTTTGGTATTATGAGGAAAATGGACGGTTGAAGTCCATAGATCATTTAAGAATGATCATACGTTCACAAATGTTAAAAACGGGTGTTTTATGAACTAAGCTGATCGCTTCATTCTATTGACCACCAATATACCTGATCTTGATTGAGATGGACGTGAGGGTGTTTTAGCCTTTCTTAGATGTTTTTTATTGACACACTAAATCTCGCTTGTAAGCGACAAGCGAGTATTTTATGCTTCTTTTAGAAGAAATTAAAATGAGAAATTTTCAATCTATGTTCTCATTTTAGTTCCAAAACAGTAAAATTTCAATATAAGCTTATAAAAATGAAATATCAGAATTAAAAGGTTCATTCAGAAGTTCAAAATTAAGTGCTTTTTTGAATACGTACATCTGTAAAGTGCATATAATATATTGATTATAAAGATAATTTAGCGCAACTCATATCGAATTGCCCTCGGAATATCGTCAAGTTTTCTTATTTCAAATTTGTTCCATATTGAATCGATGAAAATTACTTTCTTGCATGTCATAAACGGGGTTGGCGTGTGAATAAAAATTGTTAACGAAAGAACTAAAAGTACCTCTTATAATCCGTTTCACGTACCAAGGGATGTTGAGGGAGCTGGTAAATATAACGATGGTGCTAACTTGCTCCGTCATAAGCGAAAAAAGGATAGATCCTGAAATTTAAATCTAAAGCTTCTAAGCGTTTCTATCGCTCCTTAATTTTTGTCTGTAGCAAAAATTGGTTATTTCATTTTTTAAAATTTTTCTTTTACAGATTAATAAATGATCGCTAGAGATACAAAAGTCTCCATTAGAAAACATTTTTATGAATAGGGAAGGTTATTTAAATCTAAAAGAATTGGGAAGTGCTACGGAAATGGCTTTTTTCATAACAGTAGGTAATGCTTCTTCGGCAAGATGTTGAATGTTACACCACCAACCATTTTCACAATTCATTTCATGAACATCTTCGGTATAGTAAACATCAAGTTTTAGAGAAAAGTGAGTAAAAACATGCGTAATTTGTCCTTTGAATTGCCAATTGGCAGTAAAGGGTGCGTTTTGTAGCCCATTTTCGTTGTTTATGCCAATATTGTTAGGAATTTGGGTCATTCCACCAAGGAGCTTTTGCGTCTGTCGTTTTTCCAAATAAATTTGTTTCTTTTTATTAAGGACCACAAAAGCAATACCTGTTTTTGAAGGGCGTTCTTTTTTAGGGGCTTTAACTGGAAAAGACTCCGGTTGTTGCATCTTTTCTGCTTTGCATAAACATTGAAGAGGGCAGGTATAACAAGATGGTTTGCGTGGAGTACAAATTGTTGCTCCCAAATCCATCATTGCTTGAGCAAAGTCACCAGGACGATTTAAAGCAGTAATTTTTTGTGTTTTTTCTTTAATTTCAACTTTTGCTTTTTGCAATATTGAAGTGATAGCAAAAAGTCGCGCTACCACACGTTCGACATTACCATCAACCACTGCTACAGGGTGGTTAAAAGCAATCGCAGCAATGGCTGCGGCAGTATAATCTCCAATACCGGCTAGAGTTCGCAATTCTTTTACAGATTGTGGAAATTGTCCCGCGTAGTTTTCAACAAGCTGTCGCGCACATTTTTTAAGATTACGTGCGCGTGAATAATAACCAAGTCCAGCCCATGCTTTCATGATATCATCTTGGGAGGCTTTTGCTAAAGAGGAAAGATCAGGCCATAGTTTTAGAAACTTTTTAAAATAAGGCTTAACTGTTTCAACGGTTGTTTGTTGAAGCATGATTTCAGAAAGCCAAACTTGATAAGGATCAGGACGGATACCTTGTTTTTGCTTTTCGGGGGTAATCCGCCATGGAAGATGTCTGTGATTTTGATCGTACCAAGCAAGGAGGTGCGAAGAAATTTCATACATGATTGCTTTCAAGCATAGGGAGATATAAAATGCAAAAGAAAAAATTATTTATTTTGTAATTCATGTTTTTTGCTCTTTTATTGTCAAGGCTCTGGTGAGAAAAGGCTTTTTATTTTGTTGATATTTCATAAATTGAGGAGGCAACAATTTTTAGATGAAACAAATGATTTTAATTTAGTAAGCGGTTGAACAATGATCTAAAAATGAGAAAACAACTTAAAAAACGTATCTTTAATTCTCTTTCTGAGGCGGTATACAAAATACTTGATCCAGTTTTACGCAAACGGACAGGGCTTAATGTAGCGCTTATAGAACATTGGCCACAGATTGCGGGCTATGATATCAGTGAACATACAATGCCGCTTAAAATTATTTGGAAACGTCGTGCAGATCAAGATGAAGTTTTTCAGCCAGCAACACTTGTTGTCGCATGTGAAGGATTTGCTGCGTTAAAATTGATGCATGAAACAGAGGAATTACTTCATAGAATTAACGGATTTTTTGGCTATATTGCTATTGATCGCATCAAGATTGAGCAAAGGAGTATGTCGGTTTTTATGAATCACTTGCCTCTAAAACCGCCTTTGAGTGAACAAGACAAAAAATGCGTGGAAAAAATGCTTGAAGGAATTGAAGATAAAAGTTTGCACCAAGCACTTTATCAACTTGGCTGTTGCATTTTTTTGGAAAAAAATAATAAATAGAAAGATATTTTATATATTTTTCTTTAATATATGAGAAAGCATTGGATTCCTATTCGTTAATAACAACAGAAAAGTATTATTTATGGTAAAATATCGTTCTTTTTTATCTTTCGGGATAATTTTTCTCTTCATAACGATTGTACAAAACAGTGTAACAGTTGCTTTAGCGCGTGATCCCAAATCAGTGGCAACTGTTGATATGGCAGAGCTTCTCCAATCGGGTAAAGTAAAGGATCGCTTTGAGGGAGAGGCGGATGCACCAGTCGTCATTGTTGAGTATGCTTCGTTGACATGTACCCATTGTGCGCATTTTTATAATGATATACTTCCCCAAATTCGTAAAAAATATATCAAAACAGGAAAAGTAAAACTTATTTTCCGAGAATATGCTTTTGATCCTCGGGCAACAGCAGGTTTTATGTTGGCACGGTGTGCACCGGAAGATCGCTATTTTCCTTTGATAGAAGTTTTATTTCAAAAACAAAATGAATGGGCTTTCGGAAAAAATGCTCTAACACCATTGAAGAAAATTGGCTTAATGGCTGGTTTTACAGATGAAAGTTTTACTGCGTGTTTGAAAAATCAGTCCATTTTAGATGAAGTAAATGCATCTTTTGAACGCGGTAAAGAGCTTGGTGTCACAGCAACACCTACTTTCTTTATTAATGGTAGTAAATATGAAGGTGCCATGAAAGTAGAAGAATTTTTTTCGGTGATTGATAGTTTTCTAAAAAACTGAATCTTAATCTTCCAGAAGATGGATAGTGATACTTTTGGTCATTATCTCTTTTGGAAGGATTAATATTATGCATTTATGAAGCGATATCGTTGAGCCAATTTTGAATCAAATCATTGCTTTTAAGTGAGCCTGGGTTGAATGATGTTTTGAAGCTGATATGGGAGGATTTGTACAGTGAAAAAATGGGTTTATAGTTTTGGAGATGGAAAGGCAGAAGGAAGTGCAAGTGAGCGTAACCTTCTCGGAGGTAAAGGGGCTAATTTGGCAGAAATGAGTAATCTTGGTTTGCCCGTACCACCCGGATTTACGCTGACAACAGAAGTTTGTAATTTTTATTATGCCCATGACAAATCATATCCAGAAGAGCTACAGGAATCTGTTAAGCAAGCACTAAGATACGTTGCTGAACAAACAGGACGTGAATTTGGGAATGAACAAAGACCACTTTTGCTGTCTGTTCGTTCAGGGGCTAGGGCTTCTATGCCAGGGATGATGGATACAGTGCTGAACCTTGGCATGAATGATAAAACTGTAAAAGCAATTGCTTTACAAGCCAATAATGAACGTTTTGCTTATGATAGTTATCGGCGTTTTATCCAAATGTATTCTAACGTTGTTTTGGGGCTAGACCATTCGTATTTTGAAGAGATTCTTGATGAAGTAAAAGCATGCAATGGTTACACTATTGATACAGAAATGACAGCAGATGATTGGAAGAATGTTATTATTTCTTATAAAGCCTATGTTGAAGAAAAATTAGGAACCCCTTTTCCACAAGATCCTGAACAACAGTTATGGGGGGCAATTGGAGCCGTTTTTTCAAGTTGGATGACAGCACGTGCAGTTACTTATCGCCGTTTACATAGCATTCCTGAAAGTTGGGGAACGGCAGTTAATGTGCAAGCTATGGTTTTTGGTAACATGGGAGAAGATTCGGCAACAGGTGTTGCTTTTACACGCAATCCATCGACAGGGAAAAAAGAACTTTATGGTGAATTTTTAGTTAATGCGCAAGGGGAAGATGTTGTGGCGGGCATTCGAACGCCTCAAAATATTACAGAAAGTGCGCGTATTGTTGCTGGTTCAAATAGACCGTCGTTAGAAAAAATTATGCCTGAGGCTTTTTTGAAATTATGTCAGATTGCGCAGAAGCTTGAGCAGCATTATCGGGATATGCAAGATCTCGAATTTACCATTGAAAAAGGTAAATTATGGATGCTTCAGACTCGTTCAGGAAAACGCACGGCTCGTGCGGCTCTCAAGACGGCAATTGAAATGGTTGAGGAGGGGTTAATAAACCGTGAAGAGGCTGTGATGCGTATTGATGCAAAGTCGCTGGACCAACTTTTGCATCCAACACTTGATCCTAAAGCAGAACGTTTTGTTATAGGACGTGGTTTACCTGCTTCTCCTGGAGCCGCAACTGGTGAAATTGTTTTTACTTCAGAAGAGGCAGAAACTGTGTCGGCGGAAGGTCGCAAAGTTATTTTGGTCCGTGTAGAAACAAGCCCAGAAGATATTCATGGTATGCATGCTGCAGAAGGAATTTTAACAACGCGTGGCGGTATGACAAGTCACGCTGCTGTTGTTGCGCGGGGGATGGGAAAACCATGTATTTCTGGTGCTGGCAGTGTGCGGATTGATTATAACACAAATACGTTGTTTGCCTCAGGAGAAAGCTTAAAAAAAGGTGATGTTATCACAATTGATGGTGGAAGTGGAGAAATTTTCAAAGGGAAAGTTGCAATGTTGCAGCCTCAGCTTTGCGGAGACTTTGCAAAATTAATGGAATGGGCTGATGGGATGCGACGTATAAGAGTTCGCGCTAATGCTGATACACCATCTGATGCCCGTATGGGGCGCTCTTTTGGGGCTGAAGGTATAGGTCTTTGCCGTACGGAGCACATGTTTTTTTCTGATGAACGTATCGTTGCCATGCGTGAAATGATTTTAAGTCATGATGAAAGTGGTCGTCGTAAAGCACTAGATAAGCTGTTGCCAATGCAGCGTTCAGATTTTAGTGAATTATTTGAAATTATGTGTGGTTTACCTGTTACTATCCGCTTGCTAGATCCACCGTTACATGAATTTTTGCCTAAAACGAAAGCAGAAATTCTTGATGTTGCAACAGCTATGGGTGTTTCTGCTGAAGTGCTTGCTGAACGCACTCAGCAGTTGCACGAATTTAATCCTATGCTTGGATTACGAGGATGCCGTTTAGCTATTACTTATCCTGAAATTGCAGAAATGCAAGCGCGGGCGATTTTTGAAGCAGCAGCAGAAGCTGCCCAAAAATCTGGATCTCCTGTTATGCTTGAAATTATGGTGCCACTGGTTGCACTAAAATCTGAACTCGATTTTGTGAAAGCGCGTATTGATCAGGTTGCTGAGGAAGTGATGAAAGAAAAGGGAAGCACTATTCAATATATGGTTGGGACGATGATTGAACTTCCAAGAGCGGCGCTTCGAGCAGATGAAATTGCTGAAACTGCTGAATTTTTTTCATTTGGAACAAACGATTTGACACAAACTACTTTTGGGATTTCCCGTGATGATGCAGCTCCTTTTTTGGCAACCTATTTTCAAAAAGGTCTTTTAGAGCAAGATCCTTTTGTGTCTATTGACCGTGATGGAGTAGGGGAACTTATTACCATTGCTGCACAGCGTGGACGCTCAAAGCGTGCAAAAATAAAATTGGGAATTTGCGGTGAACATGGAGGCGATCCTGCCTCTATTGCTTTATGCGAAGAAAATAACCTGGATTATGTTTCGTGTTCTCCTTTTCGAGTGCCAATTGCTCGTTTAGCAGCAGCTCAGGCCGCAATAGCAAAAAGGATGTAATGGGTTAATATTTTTTGTTGTATCGTTATTACTGAAATAAATTTTTATATATTCTTTTATTTTCTTTAATAAAGGGAATAAAAATGCTTCTAAAATGTACGATAAGTTGTGTTACGCGAGAAAGTGTTTTTTTAGAGGTTTATGAGAGAAAATATAAAGCACAGGATAGACAAAGATGTATTATTAATGCACTTTTTATTGGCGAACCTCTTGATAGAGAGAAACGTGTTATTGTGCAGTCAATTTACGCGTTTGCTTTTTTATAGGGGAATGAGCTCCTCACGCAAAATAGAATGCTCCAAACAAATGCATTTTTTTTGCGCATCATGCTGTTTGAGATAGACATTTCTCAATGGATGCCCCATTTTACATTGATATTCGTGGAATGGGGATTATGTAAAACTCCCCGTAAGTTTATAAAAATCTTCCCAAAATTTATAAACTCCATTATGCACTCCCATCTTTACATTTATAAAGGAATATCAAAGTTACACAATCTATTGATTTATAAAGATAATTTTTTATTTCTCATATTGAATGAAAGCTGTAAATATCATAAGATTTTCTTATTTCGACTTCTTTTATAATGAATCAATCAAAACCATGTTTTTTGTATGTTACAGGCGGGATGAGCGTCTGTAGATAAAAAAATAAAGCAAGGATATGCCTCTTATGAAACGTCTCAAGTGTCAAGAGCTGTCACAAATTGAAGGTAGGTACAGTGTGTAATGGTGCCGGCTTGCTTCTTGACAAAAAGCGTAAAGATGATGCGCGGCGCGTGCAGTGGGACTACTATTATTATTCATGGGCGTTGTTGCGAAGTGGTTTTAGGTGCTTTAGAGATGTTTTTTAAGAAAGCCCGTGAATGGCAATCCAAGTATATTCCGTTTGGGACATTTTGTTTTAGGTGAGGGGGAGTGAGACCAAAAAGACATGTGATAAAGTAAGAGCATGAGGCAATAGGTAATTTCCGTTATTTTAAAGATATTGCTTTAGATGTCTTTGAAAGGCGTAAAGCTGAATTAAAAGGAAATGACAAAGATGAAAACTGGTTTTTACCTTAACTTTTCATATTTTTCCCAAATTAGGCTGTTTTCCTGTTTTAAGAGATTATACAAACAGAGATGCGTAATATTCTTGCCTCCATTTGGCATATAAAAGCTATAACAGCTGAGAGAAGTACTAAACTGTCTTAACATTTTTTTCAAACATACTGCTGCGGTAAGTTTGGATGTTGATTTATAGGCAATACTAAACGCACACGCTCTCTTAAGAAGACAATGTCATAAAACACATAACTTTCCAGCAATAGATTAGAGAGAAGTGCCGGTTTTTTATCAGACACTTTGCAAAACAACAACCATAACACAATTAGCTTTACGTCTATTTATCCTTACAGGTGTTTGCACAAATTCTTTGCATCATATTTATAAAGATCAAATTGACGATAATATATGGACAATTCGTGGTTCGATAATATGAAAGGTTTACATGATACTACAAAAATTTCGTGTCCTTTTATCATCAGAGGCAATAAAAATGCTAGAACAAGCGCGTTTGCTATTTTGCAATATTCTTTTTTCTGCAATCGGTTGTGGTTTTTTTGAAGAAAATTATACGGCTCAATATGTAATGTGTAAGAAAACCATTCTGATTGATTGAAAATAAGAGGGCTTGAGATGAAGGAATGTTTGAGGGGAGCATTAAACAAACGAAAGATGAATTATCATTATAAATTAAGAGATTATTATGATTAGCTTCAATTTAATAAACCAATTTCACGCATTTTCATTAAAATTGTGTGATTAATTTTACCTGTTACAGGAAGATCAAATGTTTTTTGAAACTGTTTTAAGGCTTCTATCGTCTTTTGATCTTCTATTCCTGTGACAATAACCTCCTCATTCCCAAAAATATGTAAAGCTTTTTGCACTTGTATAATATCTTCAACAGAAGGCTCTAAAATAGCTTCTTTTAAGTGTGTCATATTTTTTGTATTGTTTGTTTCTATTTCGCTTTGCTTAATTAATATCGCGATTTCATCTGCTGCGGGATTAGATAGAACATTCTTTTGCATTCTCTGAGCAGTTTGCTGTTTCCATAAAGTGATGGCTCGGCGTGTTTTAGGTCCTTCCAGTCCATCTAATGGTCCATCATAAAGTCCTAATTTTGCTAGTTCTTTTTGCTTTTCCAGCATGCTTGCTGATTGAGAGGGTAAAGGTGAATTTGTGTGCTTATGACTTTGAGAATGTACAGAAGTTACACGGGAGAGTTCTTGTGATTTTTCTTCTTTTTCCGATAAAGTAGAGCTCTTACCTATACTTTGAACAGAGGAAAATTTCATTTGAGTTAAAATATTTTGATGCGTTGTCATTTGCGAAAATAAAGCATTAAATGAAATAAATAAAATACTAATGCTAAAAAGAAAAGATCCAACAAAAAATAAAGTATTTTTTCGTGTATAGAAATAAAGAGTTTTTGCACTCCAAAAAATAAAATGAAAAATTATAAGAAGAAGTGTTATAACAATACTACTATAGTATTTACGGTGTTTTACAGTTTTTTTTCGGTAGGTCTTTCGTTTTGTTGCCATTACTTTTATTTTCAGTTGCGTTTATTTTTTACAAAGAAACAAATATAAATTAGGAAACGAATATGAATCAGTTTTTACTTCCAGCCAGAGAGAAGTGCATTGACATTATTGATTTTTCCTTTCAAACTCCTAAAATGAGCGGCTTCATTATATCAATTTATAAGTTGATAAATCAACAAGAGTTCTTATCAACGTTTATTCATTTTATTTTATACAAATCTTTAATGTGTATAAAGAGAGCACCAAATGATTAGCATTCAAGATCATTTTGGTATTTGCAAACTGCATTATCACATATAATTATCTAAACAATAATGCCACGTTATTCTTCATTTTGGGGCATATGTTTGCCTATTATTTAAAATAAAATTGAAAATATTTGCCTATAACGCTAAAAAGATGACAATCATTATCTATTCTTTATAATTTACATATAGATGGTTACTTATCCATAAACGGTTTGGTAATAATAATTATCTCTTAATATTATTATATTTTGGTATAAATTCCTTCTATTAAATAATTTTCATAAGTATTAATTAAATTGATGTTTACAATGTTATAGAAAAAACTGGCTTGAGATGTAATCATAAGAGATGCAGTTATTTTTTGATGTTTTTATTGACAGGTTGACTATTTTCATAACATTCCAGTAAAAATTTTATAGATAATATAAATATTTTATCGACACTAGAGTCAGAATAACAGAGTTTACTCTTTTTAGCTTTTTCAACTAAGCTAAGATGGTGGACTATTATTTAAAATAATTATGTACACAACACGATTATCTCTCTCATTTTTTATCATAGTATGTTCATTAACATGACCAGCTTGTAAGTGTATAATTTTGATGTTAATTTTTTACTGAATAGACAATGTATCCCATTTTATACAGCGGAATTGTGCCATATTTATAAAAAAGCCAATGATATAGATCCAATACATGAATACTCAATTTTATAAAAAGCACATTTTATAAATTGTTTATAAAGCAACAGTGTATAAAATGCTTCTTTTATTGTATTTACCACTGCGGTACATTGATTGTCCATGATACGTTTTTTAATCAAATTATCATTTTTTTTATTTTTTATTTTTGTCATTATTTCATTTTTTGTAGCAGATCCAAGCAGTAACCATTCTTCTAGCCCCCAAAATAATGAGACAACAACGAGCGATGTGATTGTTGCTTTTAAGGAAGCCTTAAATGACTTAGGCGCATTTTGTGACCGTAATATAAAAACCTGCAAAGTAGGAAAATCCTTTTTAAGTTCACTTGGTGAGCGCGCATATTACGGTGCAAGAGCTGCTTATGAATATTTAGGGAACATATTAGGAAACAAAAATGATATCAGAGACTTCCCCTAATGTTTCTTACAAAATCGAAATACAAGAGTTCTTACAAAACCATGCAATGTTATCTTGAAATAAGGATTTTTAACGTTCTTCGTGTTATTTATGTTAGGAAGAATAAATATTTATTTTTTATAAGTGTATTCAAGAATGATTATTCAAACGAAACAGGACTAAAATAATGGCGGAAACAATCGGTAATATTATAGAGAACTTTTCGCTTTTGGATAATTGGGAAGATCGTTATCGTTATGTCATCGAGCTTGGCTATGAATTGCCACCTTTTCCAGAAAGCGCTCGAAACGATGCTCACAAAGTTCCTGGTTGTGTTAGCCAAGTGTGGCTTCTATCTTCACGTAATAACTCAAAAGATCCAATATTGACGTTTCAAGGTGATTCCGATGCTCATATTGTGCGTGGACTCATTTACATACTTCTTGCTTTTTATTCAGGCAAAAAAGCTTCTGAAATTCGCAATTCTGATGCTCAAGAGCTCTTTGAAAAACTTGGTTTAAATGAAAATCTTACACCACAACGATCAAATGGTTTGAAATCAATGATTAAACGGATTCGTAACGAAAGCTATATGTAATCCCCTTGGTAGAAATTGCTATATATACAAAAGCTTCACACAAAACATGTATACTAAAATCAACTTTATGCACGAAACCATTTTTTCGCAAAATAAGATTATTTAGTTTTTTTCCGTTTGCTTTTGCGTCCAAGCCCCATTTCTTTGGCCAAAGCCGATCGTGTTTTTGCATAATTAGGCGCCACCATAGGGTAAGAACTATCTAACTGCCATTTTTCACGATATTCCTCTGGCAACATTCCATAATGTGTCATGAGATGACGCTTTAGAGATTTAAACTTCTTTCCATCTTCAAGGCAAATGAGATAATCAGGAAATACTGAACGCTTCGGATTAACGGCAGGCCTTTGTTTTTCAACTTCGACTTCTGTTAACTCTAGATTCCCTGCTTTACGAAAAGCAGCATGGACATCAGCAATTAAACTTGGCACTTCAGTCGGTCGAATAGAATTATTACTCACGTAGGCAGCAACAATATCAGCAACCAATGTAATAACTAAATTGCTTTCAGTCTCTAAGACTGCACGATGTTCCATTCTTGTTTCCTTTAATTTAAAATTGAGTAATTCAAAATCGAGATATAGTGCATATACTCATGATATAAAGATCTCATGCACATGAGTTTCATATTGTACAAAAATCTTTTTTGTCAATTCAATTATTCTATAAAATTGCCAAAACACAAAAAAATCAAATAAATACCTATTTTTTGTCATAATATACAATAAGAAAAACGAAATTATTACATGCTAAAATATATTTTTACCCTATAACATATCATACATAATATATAATACATCACAAATATAAAAAAATATATGATAAAATTTATTTATTTTTTTTGAGAACGTAAAAATAAAATTACTAATTATAAAAATATAATATATAAATTATTATATTTTGTTTTGAATACTTATAGTTTAGTAAGTTTATGTTTAATAAGTTTTAAATTTGTTTTTATTATTTATATTTATAAAATTTAATAATAAAAAACATGATATATTATAAATATGACATAATAGTATTATTTATAATATAAAACTATTCATTAAAAGGAGATAGGACATTTTTATTTTTTATACAGTAATAATAATATTTTAGATATATTTATTCCTTTCTGTAAAATTATGCGATTATACTGTTTCAAAAAAAATCAATTCTTTTTCTAATAGTTTAATTGTTTTACCAGTCACTTTCATTATAAAAGTGGTGTTATATCCCTAGAAAACAATAGCTGTGATATGTAATGAACAGAAAGGTATTAGTTTTAAAAATTATCATGGTGCTATTTTTGCAAGTGAATAGAACTTATAGGTTTTTACACTTGCATCAATCATTGTGATTCTAACATATAAACGAAGCTATTAACATATTTTAATATAGGATTGTGTATGACTCGCACTTTTGCAATTCCTCCCAAAGCATCTAGAATCACTCATAAGGAAATATATCATGGTATTTTTCGTGATGATCCCTATCATTGGCTACGTGCGTCTAACTGGCAAGATGTTTTTAAAGATCCTAACTGTCTTGATCCCAATATTCGACATTATCTTGAAAAAGAAAATGCTTATCAATCAGCTCAAATGGCTGATACAAAACCATTACGAGATTTGCTTTTTACCGAAATGAAAAACAGGATCCAAGAGAATGATAGTTCTGTTCCTATAAAACATGGTCCTTTTGCTTACGGATTCTCTTATGTTACCGGAGGCCAACAACCACATTATTTTCGGACACCAAGGAATGGCGGAGAAAAAAACGTGTACCTTAATGGTGATGTCTTGGCAGAAGGCAAAGAATATTTCAAATTTGGTTCAGTTCAAGAATCTCCTGACCATACACATGTGGTATGGACCTATGATGACAAAGGATCAGAATTCTATACAGCTAAAATTCGTAATTTTGAGACATTGTCTGACTGTATGGACACAATTACTGATACATCTGGTCAAATTGTATGGGATGCTAGATCTGAAGGTTTTTTCTATACTAAGATGGATAAAAACCACCGACCTTCAGAGCTCTATTATCACCAATTAAACACAGATCAATCACAAGATAAGCTTATTTTTCGTGAAGACAATCCAGGTTTTTTCTTAGATGTAAGCGGTTCTAAGCTTAATGATGTTATTTATATTAATATTCATGATCATGAAACATCCGAGATCTGGTTAATTCCTGCTGAGGCGCCTTTTACTATTCCCCAATGTGTACGGAAACGACAAAAAGGTATTGAATATTCACTTACAGAAGGTGGTGATGTCTTTTATATTCTGACCAATTTAGATAATGCAAAAGATTTCAAAATTATGGTAGCGCCATATACATCTCCACAATCAGAAAATTGGTCTGAGTTTGTTCCACATCAGCTTGGGTGCCTAATATTATCCCATGATGCTTATCAAGATTTTCTTGTCTGGATCGAACGTTTTGAGGGGCTTCCACGTATAAAAGTAATGGAACGTACCACTAAACAAGTTAATTCCATTGCTTTTACTGAAGAGGCTTATTCTTTAGGTCTGCAAGGAGTTGCAGAATATAACAGTCCAACTATTCGTTTTTCCTATTCGTCTATGACAACACCTGATCAAGTGTTTGATTATGAGATGAAAAATTGTAAACGAATGCTTTTAAAAACGCAAATAATTCCCTCTGGGCATAATAAAGATGCATATGTAACACGACGTATTACAGCAATAGCAGACGATGGTGAGAAGATTCCTATTTCACTTTTTTATCACAAAAATACTCCCCTTGATGGTGGTGCGCCTTGTCTGCTTTACGGTTATGGTGCTTATGGGATCTCTATACCTGCCAGTTTCAATAGTAATGTACTTTCTCTAGTAAACAGAGGTTTTATTTACGCTATTGCTCATATTCGCGGAGGAAAAGAAAAGGGAGTAGAATGGTATGAGAAAGGAAAACATCTCTTTAAGCACAATACATTTACAGATTTTATTGCTTGTGGGCGTTACCTTGTAAACAATAAATTCACTTCTCACGACCGGCTGATTGCTCATGGTGGTTCAGCAGGGGGGATGTTGATGGGAGCCATTGCCAATATAGCTCCACAGGATTTTGCTGGGATCGTAGCAAATGTGCCTTTTGTTGATGTCTTAGCGACAATGTTAGATGCTTCATTGCCACTCACTCCTCCAGAATGGGCCGAATGGGGGAATCCTCTTGAATCAGAAGAAGATTATAAGCTTATTGCTTCCTATTCCCCTTACGATAATGTCAAAGCTCAAAACTATCCCCCTATACTTGTGATGGCAGGATTAACAGATCCTCGTGTAACTTACTGGGAGCCTGCAAAATGGGTGGCAAAATTACGAGACCTAAAAACAGACGATAATGCAATTTTATTACGTATTAATATGGATTCAGGGCACGCTGGTGCAGCTGGACGTTTTTCAAAGCTAGAAGAAGTTGCCTATATCTATGCATATATTCTAAAGATAGCAGGAAAAGACTTTTGCTAATCCATAATATTTTGGTATGAAAGTCTCCGATAATTTATTGGATTATAGGGACTTTCATACACTAAAAAATTATTGAGACAGTTTAAAATTCACATTCTTCATAAAGTTTCAAAACATAGTCCCAATTAATTAAATGGTCTACAAAGGCTTCGAGGTACTTCGGTCGAGTATTGCGATAATCAATGTAATAGGAATGTTCCCACACATCGACACCCAAAATAGGGTGAGCATTGTGAATTAAGGGATTTTCGCCATTAGGCGTTTTCATAATTTCAAGCTTGCCATCTTTAACAGCAACCCACGCCCATCCAGAACCAAATTGGGCACTAGCAGCAGCAATAAAATCAGCGCGGAATTTGTCGTAACCACCTAGATCAGCGTCAATAGCTTTTGCTAACTTTTCAGGAAGTTTTTGGCCACCACCATTTTTTTTCATCCAAAGCCAAAAGTGGTTATGATTGTAATACTGCGCTGCATTATTAAACAAACCAATATTTTTTCCAAAACTTTTTTTAACAATATCTTCAAGGCTTTCATTTTCTAAGCCTAACTCTTTCACAAAATTATTGGTGTTGGTAAGATAAGCGAGGTGATGCTTATCATGATGATATTCAAGCGTTTCGCGTGACATATAAGGCGAAAGGGCATCGTAATCATAAGGCAACGGGGGCAATTCAAAAGCCATTTAAAAATCTCCTCGATTCTAATTGTTAAGCTTATTTCATAAGCCTAATTTGCCATTTACCGCATTTAAAAGCAAATGTTGAATACCTAGTTTGTATGAAATAGTTTTAATGTCTCTCTTTTTGTAAAAGAAGCTTTTAGGAAATGTATATTCATCAATCAAAAAGGATATTGGTCTACATAAAGATTGCTTCTGAAGATTTTTTACATCTATGAGTGGGTAATAAATATCATTATCTTTTTAATAAAAAGTAAATGGAAATAGCTATTATTCCTTGTTTTTGTATCTCTATTTTTTCAAATACCATATAAAATGTTTTTAATTTTTGCAAAACTCTTCCAGTTTATGGGTGTATCATAATGTTTTCAACAGAATAATAAGTGTTATTTTTTAGGAAATATTTTTCAATGTGCTTGATTTTATTTTATGGTGCTACCCATGAATAATATAATGTAAAAATTAGTGGACATTACCATCTTTATGCTTAATGCAAGAGCACAGCAGCACTATCATACACTTACCGGTTGCCAATGTGGAGACAGTTTTTTTTAATTGAGCAAGATGGGATTTTAATATATCAAGAAAAGTAAATCATATGCAAATTTATTAGATACATGAGTAAACTGCAAGATTTTCATTTTCTGTTCCTAGAAAATCAATACAAAGAGCAAAATAATTGATGGATAACTGGTTCCTACTTATGTTAAAATCACAACTGTATATCAGTTTCTGCTACGAATTTGTATCGATGGCAATGCCATACAAGACTCAGAAATTTTATGATAAAAAAGTAAAGTCTTTGATTTTCAGATATTGCGTCCAATCACAGGAATCGCTATAAGGTGCAGGAGTCGCTATAAAGCGTGTTTTTTTGGGGTATAGCCAAGCGGTAAGGCACCGGTTTTTGGTACCGGCATTCCCTGGTTCGAATCCAGGTACCCCAGCCAGTTCCGGTAAAATGTTAATAAAAGTTCGGCTTGAGAGTGGATCAATCCCCTTAACTATCTATTGCTATTCATAGAAAGTCTGGTAAGCTGAAAAACACCTATTTGTAGCGGGTTAGCTCTAAATATGGTAAGGTTCTCTTGCTATAGCTATCGCTTAAAGAGCTCTTTTAAAAGATTCTTTTCTATAAGACGAGGGGTAAATGATTTATGCGCACTTGCTTTAGAAAAACTATTTGGCTGGATTTTGCGCTCTATAGCAACACCAGCGTGCAATTTTTCGTATTCCACCATCTTCATTACGTCGTACAGCATAACAATAACGCTGATCAGGAAATATATTTCGTTGCATATCGCGTACAATATGAGCAGTATGGCCATAGGGTGCTACACAATCAATAAACCATACGTATTTTCCATTCTGCCAATTGGCATCAGGTAAAAATTCTCCCTTATCAAGCATAGATTGATGATTTTTCTCATCTAAAAAAGCCCAAGTGATAAAGGCACAAAATTCTCCACATTCATTTTTATAGAGCTTGTATTGCCCAGTCTGTAAAGCTGGTCCTAAATTTCGTTCGATATCCCAGATTCGCCAGCGGCGGTATAAGGGAGATGTGAGCATTAAAACAACCATAGCTCCTAACGCTGTAAGAGGATCTATGAGTGAAGGTGATGAATTTTCATTTACAGACATTATCTTTCCTTTAGAGATTGTTCTAAAACTTTGGTAATAGGTTCAAAGAAATAGGAAATGAGACGCCGTTTTGAGGTAATGACATCCGTTGCCACAGTCATGCCAGGGATAAATTTAAGATGTTTGTTATTCAAAGTGATGTGATCTTGGTCAATTTTGATTAAAACAGCATAGACACCATTAATTTCTTTATTATAGCGCGCTGTAGCGCCTACATTAACGACTGTACCGTGGATAACACCGAAACGTTCAGGTGGAAAGGCAGAAAACTTGATGTAAGCACGTTGACCCTTTTCTAAAAAAACAATATCTCGATTATCAAAAAACGCTTCAACAATGAGACCACCTGCATCAGGGACAATACGCATAAGCGTTTTACCAGCTTCTACAAAGCCGCCCAAAGTATGGATACTTAAATCATCGATATGTCCATCAACAGGCGCATAGAGTGATAAGTGGTCAAGATGGTATTGAGTGCTATCAAGCTTTGCTTTTAATCCTTGAAGATTCAGTTCTGTTTCACGCGAAAGTTGCCGATAGCGGGCGATTTCATCGGAAATGAGACTTTTCCGTTGTTGGCGGAGGGTGTTTATTTCGGCGGCATTTTCTTCCAAACGTCTTTGATTGGTTAAAATTTCATGCTCGACATTTTTAAAATCATGTAAACGCTCTAAATAAACGGCTTGGCTAATGACTTTTGTTTCCATCAGGCTTTTTGCAGCTTTTAATTTTCCTTGGCTTAATTGACGATCATCTTCCAACCTATCTAATTGCGCATGTTGTGTTGCACCGCTGCGCTCGACGCGGTCCGCCTGTGCTTTTAGCGCTCTTAATTTATCTTGGAGAGATTGAAGGGTAGCGCTAATGAGTTTTTCCCCTTCTATTCTTGCAGTCGTGTTGCCAGAAGGAGGAGCTGGCAGATAGGCAAGCCCTTTGGTTACAAAATCTTTATCCAAAGGATTGCTTTCAGCAAGAAGTGTTGTAGGTATGTTATAAAGAAAAGAATAACCGGTATTCCACGGTAGGTTTGTGCAAATCAAAAAGGCCACACAGTATGGAGTTGTCCAGCCTTTTTATGCAAGCAAATGGGAAAATAACGCTCACTTTACAGCATTTTCTTAGAACTGATAACGTATTCCACCAGAAAAGCTCGCTCCTGTTATACCCGTTTTTTGTAGCTTTTGTTGGTAACTAACATCACCATGAAGTACGATATTGTGGGAGAGTTGTGCATTGATGCCCAAACCGCCTTCAATGGCAGTTCCGGCAGGATCAAGGTCAAATTCCTTACCAATCTGTATTTTCCCATCATCACTAAAGGTTTTAAGAAAGTTCACTTTTCCATAAAAAGAAAAGGGATAATCACTTTCGGCAGAAACAGTTTTAGTTAAACGTCCGCCAATCCGAACCAACCATTGGGAAGGATTTTTCATATCAATTTCTAGATTATCAGCATCTTTCATGGTGTCAAACGACAATTGTTGATAAACAATTTGTGCTTGTGGCTCAAACTCTATCCCTGCCATTCCTGTAGCAAATTCTTTTCCAATGGTAACCAAAGCGCTCAAGGTTTTGGCACCCTTCAAGTTTGCGGCATTCTTGATATCAGCCGTAGTGATATTTCCATCGATCATGCCATAGGAAGTTAGGACATCGACATATAAGCCATTGTTGTGTTGTATACTGCCATAAGCTGTAACCGCCCATTTATTGAGTGTGCTTTTGTCTGCACCCTCCATATCCTTAGGTGTGAAAGAGAGTTTCCCATAGGTTCCCATAAGTCCAAAATGCATGGTGATATTTTGGCTTTCCATTGCAGCTAATGCACCACCTGCTTGTACGGCAGCATAGCGAATATCAGCGCCATAGCCATATTTGAAGGGACCACGCTCAGAGGTTAAGGTAGCATTGCTACCATAGGGTGAAAAGAAGAAAGAATAATTTTGTGTTGTACGGATATCAGCTAACAATTTGCTTTGCTTAGTAATGTCGGTAAAACCAGCGTAGAAGAGAGCGTTAGGCATCACGATATAGCTTGCCACTTGCGGTACGACAGCTTCCACATGTGGACCAGGGACAGAGCCACCGGAACCGCTACCGCCACCGGAGTCAAGAAATGCTTTATGCAAGCGAAAATCCCAGAAGTTTTCATTTTTTTCATCAAAGAGGTTTTGCTCAATATTGGCTGTGCCATGGCGTGATTCTGGTCCATAAGCAGTTAGTGTGTATTTATAAGGCAAACCATCTCTTGTGATATAACCATTGGCTAATTTGAAGGAGTCTTCCATCGCTTTTCCAGAGACTTGGATAAGGGAAATACCGCCTGTATTCGAGGGGGCCGCAGCATTTTCTACACTGTTTTTATCCCCTACATCACTCTTGATATAAACTGTTGTTGTACCTGATGCATCGCCATGAATGAGAACGCGATCGGTTTTTTGATCATCTACAGCAACCCCATCGTTCCATGCCATGTTAAAGTGGATTTCTGCGTTTCCAGAAGCGTTATAGATCTCTGGAGTATCTTTTTTACCAGAACCGATATGTAATGTGTGATAATGGTTTTCTACTGGCTTTTCAAAAACAATTTTGCTGTCATTGAGGTTGAGTGCAGAAACATCAGAACGTGATCTTTGAGTGATATCAAGTAACTTGCCCGCATCATCTTTTTCTTTTGTGCTGGTGTTCACAAACCATGTTGTATTGTTTTTGAGATCAAAGCTTGTTTGTCCATTTTCGTCATTTCTTACACCACCTTGTAAGACAGAACGGTCTGCGGAGAGTGAAAAGATTTGATTAGGTTTTGGTGTATCATGGATTATCCCTACGAATAACCTATCGGCTCTGATTTCTGAATCTTTGAGGTTGAGTTTACCATTTGATGAATTGTTGGCAACAATACCCGTTCCATCTTCGATGAGAAGGTTTGTATTGGTCAGGTTTATTTCTAAAGTTTGATCGTTTTTTGAGTTATCAAAGCGTATCCCATTGCGCTGTGCTTTTGCAGAAATATCTGTGACATCAATATGTCCGCCATCTTTTACGACAAATGCTGCTCCTTTTGCACTTACACTCCCTCCCGTCATTGTGATTTTGGCTTCTTCACCATCTACATGGAGTCCGTAATTTTTAGATGTTACTGTGACATTATCATTTAAAGTAATTGTGCTACCTTGCAGAGTTTGTACTTCTCCACCAAAGGAACCTCCGCCCATTACTGTTATTTGGGAATTATCATTAGCCAAGAGAGCTTTTTCTGCATTCTTAACGGTTACATTATTTAAAGAAACCATGCTTCCTTTGTCAGCACTTATTCCTTTCTCCATAAGAAAGCCATCTTTACCGCTTGATATTTTCACATCTTTCAGCGTGTTTTCTTTGCTTGTGGTGTCAAGGAATAATGCACCTACTGCTTCGCCTTCTGTGATTTCAATAGATCCTCCTGTCATCTTGATTGTCGCATTATCACTTTGGGCTTTAACACCGATCGTAGCATTTTTAATTGTTGTGTTTCCATTCAATTCAATGGTACTGGAACCTCTTGCAAATGCGCCGAATTTTGTTCCTTTTCCATTTGCTGTGAGAGCAACGTCTTTAACATTAATATATCCACCAGCTTTTGTATATAATACACTATTGCTACCGGTAACAGTTCCCCCTGTCATAAAAATTTTTGATTGCTCACCAATTGCATGGAGGCCATCACCCTCAGATGATGTGATTTTAGCCTCATTGTCCAAAGTAATGGTACTACCACTTTGAGCATTGATTGCATCTTCTTTTGCCTCAAAAGATCCACTAGAAACCATTACTTGAGATTTGTTATCTGCATAGATGCTGCGTTTTGCTTTTGTGACGGTTACATTATTTAAAGTAATTATGCCTTTTATAGCGGAGATTCCTTTCTCCATAAGAAAGCCATCTTTTCCACTTGATATTTTCACATCTTTCAGCGTGTTTTTTTTTGCTTGCGGTGTCAAGGAATAATGCACCTACTGCTTCGCCTTCTGTGATTTCAATAGATCCTCCTGTCATTTGAATGACACCATTGTCTTTTGCTTCAAGTCCAATAACAGTCTCTTTAATGGTTGCATTATTATGCAAATCAATCATGCTGTTAGGACCAGTGGATTTTGCGCCTGTTCCTTTGTTATATGCGGTGAGAGTGATATCGGCGACATCAATATATCCGCCATTTTCTGTCAACAGAGCACTTTTTTTCCCCTTTACAGTTCCTCCAGTCATTGTGATTTTAGATTGTTCACCATCTGCATGGAGTCCATCATTTTTAGATGTTACTGTGACATTATCGTTTAAAGTAATGGTACTGCATTGTTTAGCTTGTACCTCACCGCCAAAGGAACTGACAGATATTATCACATGTGCATCAGAAGATGCTGCTACGGATAAATCTGCTTCATTAACGGTTACATTTTTTTAAGTAATTATGCCTTTTCTAGCGGAGATTCCTTTGCTCATCGAAGTGTTGTCTTTACCGCTTGATAATTTCACGTTTTCCAATATCGTTGTGCCACTGTCATCAGTGTCTGATATAACGCCATAATCGGCTGCAATAACACCTCCTATCATCTTAAATGTACTACCATGCCATATTCCAACACCACTATGCAGCTGAGTATCGTTTGCACTTTTAATGGTTGTATCCCATAACTCAATTGAAGATTGGGTTCTAAGGACTACAGCATCCAAATCGTTGTTTATTGGATGACCTCCGGTCAGTGTTAAGTTTTTACCGATGACTTTTCCACTATTTGTTGTTTGAATATATTCATAAGTCTTGTTTGATACGTTTTTTACTTCTCCTTTATCAACTTCAAGAGATTCAGCATGTACGTTGAGATTTTTGCCAAAAAGCATAATTGCTGCGATAGCTGTACAGGAGAGTAAAGATTTTTTAGACATAGCTGTTCCTCCCTTATAAGCTCCGCATGTTCTCCCCGCTTAGAAGTAAGGAAAATAAACAATTTAAATTTTAATTACAATACTTACCTATTAGTTAATTTGTTATTATTTGTCAAATATTATAAATTTACTTTTTAATAAAATAAATCATTTTTATTGTTTAATACATAGTATATTAATAGTTAATATATATTAATACTTAAAATATTTTAAATAAAAACATCAAATGAGAGACAAAACAATATTTTTGTTATGAAATAAGTTAGGATTGAGATATTTTCGTTTAAAAGCTTTGTCCTGAAAGAGTAAAAGCACTTTCAGTAATAAGTAATAATAGTGCAAACAAATGACAGGTTGGTAGGGATTTTTCTGTTGGAAGTAAGTACAAGTTTCTACTCATCATCTTGAGAAAGAGGAAGTGACGAGATTTCTGTATCAAGCGCATCCATAAAATCGATAATAAAAACAGCATTAGTCCCCAAATCTCTTGGCGAATAACGAGAAGCAGAACGCATATCAACAAAAGTTGTATCCCCTTCACCAGTTAAACGAATAACAATATCTGAAATAAAGCCAAGGTAAAAAGTTTTTGCCATTGTTTCAATATAAAGCGCATCTTCTTCACCTTTAAACTTTTTTTGAGCCACAACTGGCCAATCATACGCAGCTAAAACATTGAGAACGGATTCGCGAATACGGTCAGGTGATCCATCATAACGGCGCCCCGATATTTCTGGCCATTGTGACATCTGTAATGTTGTTTGTTCAGTCAAAACACTTTTGAGCGGTAAAGCAATGCACAAGCTTGTAGGCATAATTATGTGTCTACAAACTTGACAGGAAGGTTTAGGTGCATAATTTTACAAAATTATATATTTAATTTGGATTTTTTTTATGAATGAGATTATTAGTATTATTGTAGAATTATTATTTTCTATAGGTGCTTTATTTATATTTTTCTATACATTGTTTTCATATTATAAATCTAAAGGTTATAGTAAAAAGGAAATTTGGAAAAAAATTTTGTTAAGAATATTTTTGTTCGTTATATTATTTTCTATAATATTTTTTATTTATATACGTTATTTCTATGAACAATGATTATTCATTATTAATTTATAATTATAGATTAATTTGGAAATTTTATTTTTATATTATTTTACTTTATTAACTTTTGTATGATATAATATATATTAATGTTTATTGTTTTTATATATATTTAATTTGGATTTTTTATGAGTGATATTATTCGTATTATTGCAGAATTATTATCTTCTACATGTGCTTTCTTTATATTTTTCTATGCAATGTTTTTACGGTATAAATTTAAAGGTTATAGTAACAAAGAAATTGTGAAAAAAATGTTTTTAAGCACATTTTTGTTCATTATATTTGTTATATTACTTTCTATAACAGTTTTTATTTGTATACGTTATTTATATGAAAAATGATTATTTATTATCTTTATATAATAATATTTTTGATATTTTATTTTCAATATTTGTTTTTATATTTTTATTAAGTTATAGATAAAGTGGTGAAAGTTGGAAAAATAGTATAAAGGAAGCAATTAAGACATTTAGTGGGTTATTTTTGGCGTTTTGTTTTATTTATGTTGCGTTTAAATATATTAGATATTAGTATTTATATTTAAATTATGTTTGATGAAAAATTATTTTCATTTAAATAAGTTTCTATTATTTGTAATAATATATATATTTTTTTTTATTATGAAATTTCTTTATAAAATTGAAATAATCATTTATTGTAAAATACAGATGAATTTATGTGTATTTTATTGTTAATTTTTTCTGTAACTATATTACATATGCATCATATTTTATGATAAATGTATTTCATCTTTCTTGATGAGGGTGTATTTTTCTATTTTCTTTGGAAAAATGCGCCTGTAAGAAATGCTTAATTTCCTTATTAGAGAAGTCTTCTTTCCTACTTTTATGATGAGATTTCTGAGCATAAAAAATATATGTAAAATCAATTATAGTATTTAAGTTTAGAATTTGAATTCAAATATTTTATCTATATGTCACGCGCTAAAAAGAGGCTATAAGTTGCTTTTGGGTGTTTAAAGAACTTGTCAGTAATGCTTATGGCCGTCGAGAGACGATAAATGTTTTGTGCGTTTCTGCACGTCTCAAAATTTATTTTTGAAATAAGCTAATTTAGTAAATGTAACTTACTATACTTCTAACCTCTACTCATTATCTTCAGCAAGAGGAAGTGAGGCGATTTCTGTATCAAGTGCATCCATAAAATCGATAATAAAAGCAGCATTTGTCCCCAAATCTCTTGGCAAATAACGAGAAGTAGAACGCATATCAACAAAAGTTGTATCCCCTTCATCAGTTAAACGAATAACAATATCTAAAATAAAGCCAAGGTAAAAAGTTTTTGCTCTCGTTTCGATATAAATTTCATTTTCTTCGCCTTTGAATTCTCGTTGCGCTACAACAGGCCAATCATACGCAGCTAAAACATTAAGAACGGATTCGCGAATACGGTCAGGTGAGCCATCATAACGGCGCCCCGATATTTCTGGCCATTGTGACATCTGTATTGCTGCTTGTTCAGTCAAAACACTTTTGAGTGGTAAAGCATCGCTGGGACGTATTGTGCGAAAAAAAGCCGGTGGTCTTTGTGTATCGGTAGAAACGTCGTAAAGAGCCGGTAAGGTAAACCAAAGTCCAAAAAAGAGCATCAATGGTGTGGCTGTTATCAACGAATAAATGATCCCTTTTAAAGCTTTCATTCCCCCTAGAGCACCATAGACCCACAAACTATGAAGTGCTTTAATAGCCAGAAAAAGAGAAATAATTACACAGCCAGTAGAGATTCCGATCAAAATTATGAAGTCAGTTACGTTAATGACGGAAAAACGTTGTAAAATGACTGAAAATAATAAAATAAAGAACGACAATCCACCAAATCGAGGGGACCATACTGCTGCTCTTGAAACGAACCGAACATATCTCTTCTTCATGAAGTTTTTCCCCTCGATTGTAAACTATAAGCCAAGTTTTTTCAGAGTGCTATCTTACAAAAAGCTTCTGCTCATAAACCAAAAATAAAGCACTTATTTTTGAGGTCAAGGATGCGTAATGTCTTATAAGTTTCCAGCGGTTATTTTAGCACTTCATTGAAAGTGATCAGTATTTCTTCTATAGTTTATCATGTTATTGATGCGAATTTTATGGGAATGTTTGTAAATAAAAAGAAATAAACTCAAATAACAAGTTCTACGGTTGTTAGCAGCATATATTTTTAGAACTTTACTCTTGATTTTTCTCTTCTGATTGCGGGGAGTTTTTTCTGTCAGATAATGCGTATCAAATAGGATATGATGATGTGCAATAGAGATTTCATTCTATCTCAATAAAAAATTTAAGGATCTACAATCAGATAAATCTGAATTCGAATATTTGATTAATAGAGAAAAAAGATAACCATTTTGATAGGCTTCATGTATTTTATAGAAAGGAAGGTGTTGTACAAATGAGAGGTTAGTCCGTTTTTATTCATAAAATATGCGGCAGGTTGCAGATGAAAGAAAAGCTTCACTTTCTTTTTTTGCAAGGGAAGAAGGGACAAAAATACGTAAAATAACAAACCCTTCATTCAAATTTTTAGCAACCAAAACTGAATTGGCATTTTTTTTAGGTTTTGATTTTTTGAGTTCTATGATTTGTATTGGTTTTCCAATAATAAGATCGAGTGTCGCATCAGGGGCGGTTCGGTCATTAAGGCTATAGAAAATAATTCCGTCGTGTGTGTAGGCTGCTAGTGACCAAAATTGGCGTGTTTTCAAAGCTTTTAAATGAACAGGTCCATTTTCAAGATTAAATCTGCAGACTTTAAGAAGAAAGAGTGGATCAGCAGATTGCTGAATAGGATTATTGGGCGTAAAATCAACAAATTGATAAGGGGCTCCGGATTTTTTTAGTGCTGTCCATATATTATTTTGTGCCCAATAGGGGATCAGAAAGAGAACGCAAATATGAACGATAATAGCGCCAATGATTGCAAGAAGTGCGGTATAAATAAATCTAGTCACAATTTATTTGTCCTGATGGGATTTGTTCTATTGATGGCATTGTAAGCTTTTGTAATGCCGTTGCAGAGATGATTGAGGTATCGTATAAGGTAAGAATAAGCCCGAATTCTTTTGGACTAATTGTTGCAAGCCAATTACCGGTTTGCGGTGTGGGTGAAATATTGATGCGCAATGAGCCATCATGCTCATAGATAATATTGTCAGTGTGGAGTTCAAAAGGTATTTCTTTGGATGAAGTATAGGGTTTAAGGGACTTGTCAGCTGTATAAAGGGTAAAAAGACGGGTTTCAGGGATGGTGCCTTTGAGCAAATAATGACAGCGAGGGTGGAGTGGACGCCCTTGGTTATCTTGCCAAATCTGGAATTGAATACCTTCAGTTCGTCCGAGTGAAACAATGCCTCGTTTAGCGGTGTGGGCGCGGGTATAAGGATCCATATTAGCGGTTCCCACCTGTGGATAAGCACTCCATTTTCCAATTCTAAAGAGTCCAAAATGAGGAAAGGAATTGAGCACATAATCGACACTCAGTGTTCCACATAAAATGGAAAAAGCGAAGATAAAAAAGAAAATGGTGATATTAAAAAACATCAGTGAATATCTTGAATTCAAAATGTTGAATCTCCAGTTGTTTTCATTTTCAAAGAAATTACAGATGTTTTTTTCAGATCTTTGTTAATCAATCGCACAATATTCAATGTTTCAGGAGAAAGCGTAGAGGGTATTGGAGGAGGAACTTCAGAATCTGCATGGGAAGAAAGTACTGGGGGCTGATAAGGAAGGAGAGAATCTTTAACACCATAGAGCTGTTTGAGCATGATATTTTGATGTGCAGCAAGCATGATGCGATGCCATATCATGGCAGGAACGCCACCCCCAAAAGCACGATTCATCGGTGAAAAGTTATCATTTCCCATCCATACCGCTCCTGTATAATTGCCTGTAAAGCCAACAAACCAAGCATCACGATAAGATTGTGATGTTCCAGTTTTCCCAGCGACGAGAGTCATGGGTAGAGCAGCACGCTTACCAGATCCTCGTGTCGTGACACCCACCATCATTTGGTTCATATAAGCTGTTGATTGTTCATTCAGAACTCGGTGTAGTTTTTTTCCGTTATGTTCGAAATCCCACACGACACGACCATCAATTGTTTTGATTTGCGTAAACCCATGACGATTACCAGCTATCCCGCCATTCGCAAAGACATTAAAGCCAGTTGCTTGATCCATGGGGGTCATGTTGGAAGTGCCCAGAACCATCGTTTTGTGTGATAAAATATGCGCGTTAATCCCCATATTCTTGATGAGATCTATGATGGGTTGGGTATCACGGTTAAGATATTGATAGGTGAGATACACAGGGACTGTATTAATAGAAAAAGCTAAAGCTGTTGCTAAATCAATTTTTCCCAAATAACGACCAGAATTATTTTTGGGTGTCCAACCTCCCCAATTGATAGGAGCATCTAAAACGATTGTCGAGGGAGACAGTCCGTGTTCCAGTGCGGTTGCGTAAACATAAGGTTTGAATGAAGAACCAGTTTGCCGTCCGCCTTGTGTTGCTCTGTTAAATTGGCTCTTTTTATAATCGAGTCCTCCAACAATTGCGCATACGGCACCGTTATTATCGAGTATAACGGTGGCAGCTTGGGTTACGTGATATTGTTGACCATATTGATGTAAATGATATGCGATTGATTCTTCTGCTGCTTTTTGAATATTCGGATCAAGGGTTGTTTGAATAATTAAACTATGGCTTGGAAGTTGATTGCGCATTTTTTTGACTTCCTCGAATGCCCAATCAAGAAAATAATCTGGCTGATTATTTTCTCTTTGGGGAAGTGTCTTAGCAGGGTGGCGATGCGCATTGATAATTTGGCTCTTTGTCATAAAGCCACTATTAACAAGATTAGAAAGGACGACATTGGCACGTGTTTGAGCAGCAAAGAGATGACTATGAGGAGCATATTTTGTTGGAGCTTTAAAGAGTCCTGCTAACATAGCAGATTCACTTAAAGAGACATGACGGATATCTTTTCCAAAATAAAATTTTGCAGCGGCTGCAATACCAAAATTGTTTCCTCCCATATAGGCTCGGTCAAGGTAAAGTTGTAAAATCTGCTTTTTGCTAAAATTTGCTTCTAGCCAAAGAGCAAGATAAGCTTCTTTGATTTTACGTGTTATGGTTCTTTCGTTTGTTAAAAATAAATTTTTAGCCAATTGTTGTGTGAGAGTTGAACCACCTTGCACCACACCTTTAGCTTGCATATTTTGTGAAATTGCCCGTGTAAGTCCTTGAAAATCAATACCCCAATGATCAAAAAAACGACGGTCTTCTGTAGCGAGAACCGCTTTAATGACAGTGTCAGGCATTTCTTCAACGGGGACAGAGATTGCCGGCAGTGCACCACGGTGCCCAATGGAATTTCCATAGCGATCTAGAAAAAGAATGGAAAAGTTTTTAGGAGAAGACCAATCTGTTTTGGTCAGTTCAAAAACAGAAATGCCCAAAATAGTGAAAAGAGTAAATCCCATCAACCCTAATGTCAGTATTTCATCGAGAACTTCAACGATAAAACGTTTCCATCCTTGAAGATGAAAATTTTGTGAGACGATTTTTGCCTTTTTCCAGAAAAAACTGTTAGCAGAACGAATGTGATAAAGCGCTGTGTCTAATCGTGCGTCTAATTCAATGAGAGCAGGACTATGAAATGGCTTACGGTGCTGCCCTTTCTTTTTTTTAAAAAAATCAAACATTTAAAGAGAGCCTATGGCAAAGCAATACAACCAAACAAATCTACAATAATTATATAGAGTAGAAGTATTTTTTTTCTATAGTTCTAACAGAGAAAGAATTTGTTTTAGAATTATTCATTTTTTGTAAGATAGTATATTAATATTTTATTATTTTATTGAATAAATTTTATTCTCATTATTAAAAATATTTTTTTGATTTTTTAAAAATTTGGAGTAATGTTAATATGTTATTCTGTAAGATAGAGGATAAATTGTTTCCATTTGTGATTTTTTAATCGACCAAAAAAAAACATTATTTCTTTTATCCTTTATCAAGGAAGAGAAGAGATGGGTTATTGAAATATTTATGATGAAAAAAAAATTCTTGTTCGTAATAATAGCAGCTTTTTTAGAAGCAGATTCTGTTCTAGCTTCTGGGTGTGCTGAAGTAGGTAAGAAGGCTGCCGCGCAAGAGAGCGGGGTTCTCGTCCGTTCAAAACCGGTTGTTCAGGATGGAAAGGACATGTGTGCAATTGTGGTTGTTGTACCAGCCCGTAATGGTGAAAAGTTACGTCGTGTTGAGTTTTTTGTTCCTGCTGATTAGTCTTTAGCAGATGGTGTTGTGATGCGTATCTTAATTGTTGAAGATGATCGGAATCTTCACCATCAATTAGCAGAAGCTGTAAGACGTGCAGGATATGTTTCCGATAGTGCTTTCGATGGTGAAGAGGCTTATTTTTTAGGGAGCACAGAGTCTTACGACGCGGTGATACTTGATATAGGTTTACCGCAGATTGATGGTATTAGTGTTGTTGAAAAGTGGCGTCAAGAAGGGCTCTCCATGCCTGTTTTAATGCTAACGGCGCGAGACCGTTGGTCTGATAAGGTGCAAGGTATTGATGCTGGAGCTGACGATTATGTTGTGAAGCCATTTCATTTGGAGGAAGTGATGGCGCGCTTGCGAGCATTAATTCGTCGCACTACGGGACATGCGACAAGTGCATTATGTTGCGGAAATGTTTTGTTGGATACAAAGACGTCTCGTGTTTTTGTGGATGGTCAATTGATTAAACTAACATCTTATGAATTCAGACTGCTTTCGTATCTCATGCATCATTGTGACAGGGTCATTTCAAGAACAGAGCTTACTGAACATCTTTATGATCAGGATTTTGATAAGGACTCGAATACAGTGGAAGTCTTTGTAGGTCGGTTACGGAAAAAGCTTGGAGTGGATTTGATTGAAACTATTCGAGGAATGGGATATCGCGTGAGAACGCGAGGTGATTAATGAATGTTTTTGAAGAGAATAATTGGTATAGGAGGTTCTTTTTTGTAATTACTCGATCTCTCAGTTTACGTGTTATGATCTTATCAACATTATGGGTTGTTATTTCTCTTTTATCGATTTCTGCAGTAAGTATTTTATTTTATAAGCGTTCGACTGAACAAAGCCTAGAGCGTATCCTTTCTGCTCAACTCTACAGTCTTATTGCAACAGTGACGGTGTCATCGGAAGGTACTTTGATAGGAGGGGCTGGGATTGATGATATTCGTTATTCTGATCCAACAACAGGATGGTATTGGGAAGTTGTTGCGATATCCCATAATTTAAAAGGAAGATTGACATCTCCCTCATTGGGAACAGGCGAGATATTTACACCAAGTGATGTTGATATACCTTTTGACAATAAATTCTTTCGCTCTTATCGGATAACGGGGAACAATGGTCAAAAGCTACAAGTGATTGAGAGTGATGTTGTTCTTGATAATAAAAATCATATTGCACGTTTTCGGCTTGTTGGGAATATCGATGAAGCTCATGCCCAGGTAAAGGAATTTAAGCGAACTTTGCAAATTTTTCTTTGGAGTTTCGGTATCGGGAGTGTTCTTATTAATATTGCTATTATTTTCTTTAGTTTTCAACCGTTGAAGCTTATTCGACGTGCATTGAATGATATTCGCGAAGGAAGAGTTCATTATGTGAATACGGATTTAGTAAGCGAAGTGATGCCGCTTGTACAAGAGATGAATGCTCTCATTAATAATAATCAGCGTATTATCGAGCGATTTCGCACACAGGTTGGTAATCTCGCGCATTCATTGAAGACGCCTCTATCCGTGATTATGAATGAGACAGATAAGATGCGCGGAGAAAAGGCTAGTTTGTTGAGAGAGCAAACGCAAATAATGCAAGCTCAAATCAATCATTATCTTCAGCGTGCGCGGATTGCAGCACAATGCGATAGTGTTGTCTATCATACGTCTGTTCGCAGTGTGCTTGAACGCTTGGTGCGGGTTATGAAAAAGCTTAATCCTGAAAAACAAATTCAATTTATTATGGATATTGATGATATTGTTTTTTCTGGAGAGAAGGAAGATTTAGAAGAAATTATAGGAAATTTGATTGAAAATGCTACTCAGTGGTCTCGCGCAAAGGTTTTGATCTCTTGTTGTTTAGAAGAAAATGCTGAAGAAACAGAATATTTTAGTATCTTTGTAGAAGATGATGGTCCTGGTTTAACAGAAGACAAAATTGATGAAGCATTAAAAAGAGGGCGGCGGTTTAATGAAAGTAAACTAGGGTCAGGCTTAGGGTTAGCAATTGTTTCAGATATGGTCAGTGAATATGGTGGCAATCTCTTTTTATCACGTTCTGATTTGGGTGGATTGTATGCAAAAGTTTTATTACCTAAGATGGGAGAATAACATATTTTCTCCTTAAGCAAGAAATGTCTATAAAGTTTGTAAAGCAGTATTTTCAGATAATACATCAAAGAGTAGGGAAACATTGTTTTTAGTTTCTTTGTTTAATTGATGTATATAATAGATTTTATAATATTCTCCATGAAAAAATGAATTTTTATTAATTCACATCATTTTTCTCATGAAGAGGATAAAATGTAAGTGAGTTATTCTCTATTCGTATTGGAAAAAAACGATATGCTCTTATTAATTTTTGCAGCATTTTTTCTGATTTTTCTGGCAAGTGTTCTTTTTCTTTCACTACGGTTTGACGATGAGATAAAAAAAGAATGGAAAGTTCAAACCATGGATGGTTACAGAAGCCATAAGCGTATGATTGAGTTTAACAAGCTTTACATGCATTATAAAAAAAGAAATATTCTTAAGGCTTTAAGTATCTTGTTTGTTCTCCTTATGACATGGAATATTTATGGGCTGACAGGCAATCCAGAAGTGAAAAGTTATTTTTTTAGCGAATTAATGGATAAAAATCCTCAAACTCTTAGTAAGCAAGAAAAGCTTATTCGTTTACAAGTGCTTTTTTTCCGTGCACCTCATGATGGCAAGCTAGCAGATGCGTTAGCGGTAGGGTATCTCGAAGAAAGCCTTTTTCAAGAAGCAGTGAATACTTATTTAGATGCACTTCGTTTGAATGGAGAAACAGCTCCAAGGCTTGTAGGATACGGTTTAGCATTGGTTGGTTATGAAGGGGGAGTGATAACGCAAGAAGCGCAAAATGCTTTTCAAAAAGCAGCAGATTTAGCGCCAACAGATTTTTATCCACGTTTATTGTTGGCCGATGCATTGCATCAAGCAGGAAAAACTGCGCAGGCAGTACAATTTTTACAAAGCTTTCTTGATACAATGCCTGAAAATTTTTCAGGACAATCACGTGTTAAAAAAATGATGATTCAGTTACGTGATTTATCGAGTGAGTATACAAAGAAAAGAAATCTTGCACCTATGTAGAAGATGTGCAAAGCTCTTAAAAAATAAAATATTGATACTTAATTATAACATATTTAAAATTTTTTCGCAGAGTGTCTATGAACAGTCAATCTTTAAAGAATTCTGCCTCATGGAAGGTTATTTTAGAGCAGCGAAAAAAAAAGCGCTTACTGATCATATTATTATGTTGTTTGGTTATGACAATTGCAGCAAGTCTCATAGTGTATGCAATGCGTCATGCGGTCAGTTTTTTTAGAATGCCCTCTGAAATTACAAGAGAAGATATTTTAACGGAGCGCCCTTTGCGTTTGGGTGGCTTTGTTGAAAAGGGAACTGTTCAATATGTTGGAGAGAGAGGCGTTGTTTTTTTTGTAACGGATAACAAAAAACATGAAAAAGTAGTTTTCAATGGTGCCTTACCGGATCTTTTTCGTGAAGGTCAGGGGGTGATCGTAGAAGGGCATTTCGATAAACAGGGCTTTTTTATAGGGATGCGTATTTTAGCAAAACATGATGAAACTTATATGCCTAAAGAAACAGCTGATCGTTTGAAAAAACATTACATTATGGAGAAATAATTCGATTGTGCTTGTCGAACTGGGTCATATTTTTTTAGCTGCAGCATTTTCAGTAAGCTTATTAGGGGCATTTTTACCTGCTTTAGGTTTTTGGTGGAGAGAGCGTTTGTTAATGCAAACAGTTGTTCCTCTAACATATATCACTTTTACATTACTGCTTTTATCTTTTTTAGTGATAATTTATGCTTATGTCGTATCTGATTTTTCTGTTTTGAACGTTGTTGAGAATTCTCATTCAGAAAAACCGATGCTCTATAAAATTACAGGTGTTTGGGGCAACCACGAAGGCTCTATGTTGTTATGGGTTTTAAGTCTTGCTTTTTTTAGCGCATTGATGGCTTTTTTTAGCCAACATTTGCCAGAAGATTTTAAGACGCTTGTTTTAATTTGCCAAAGTTGGATTACAACTGCTTTTCTTTTATTTATTCTTTTTGTATCCAATCCATTTTTACGCGTAAATCCACCAGCATTGCAGGGAAATGGTCTCAATCCTCTTTTACAAGATATCGCATTAGCAATTCATCCACCGCTACTTTATTTAGGTTATGTCGGTTTTTCACTTTGTTTTTCTTTTGCCGTTGCGGCATTGATTATGGGACATGTTGATAGAATTTGGGCGCGTGGGATTCGTCCGTGGCTTTTACTTGCTTGGTGTTTTTTGACATTGGGTATTATGGTTGGCTCTTATTGGGCTTATTATGAGCTAGGATGGGGGGGGTATTGGTTTTGGGATCCTGTTGAAAATGTTTCGTTTATGCCGTGGCTTTCAGGAACGGCTCTTTTACATTCTGCTCTTGTTCTCGAAAAACGAGAAATATTGAAAAGTTGGACTCTGTTTTTAGCGCTGCTTACTTTTTCCCTTTCTCTGATGGGAACTTTTCTTGTGCGTTCTGGGCTTTTAGTTTCTGTTCATAGTTTTGCTGTTGATCCAGCACGCGGGCAAGCAATTCTTGCTCTTTTATTTTTTTTTACGGGAGCTGCTTTTCTTCTTTTTGCTTTGCGTACCCCTATTTTAAAAACAGAAAGATTTTTTCAACCAATTTCACGTGAAGGGTTTATTGTTTTAAATAACTTGTTACTGACAACAATAACAGCAACAGTATTGATTGGTACGCTTTATCCTTATTTTATTGAGATATTAACAGGGCAAAAAATTTCTGTAGGGGCTGCTTTTTTTAATCTTACCTGTGGACCGCTAATGGTTTTGCTGTTGTTGTTTGTTCCATTTGGGACAATGATGGCATGGAAACGCGGTGATTTTCTTGCAGTTTTTGAACGCTTGTGGTTTGTTTTTGTATTGGTTGGTATCGTCTGTTTTATAATATTCTATGCGACATCTGTGCGTGATATTTTTGCAGTTTTAGGGATTGGGCTTTCAGCGTTTGTTTTTTTAGGCAGTTTAGCGGATCTATGGGGAAAGAGTGGATATGGCAAGAGAGCTTTTTCAGTACGCGTTAAGAGATTTCTTGGATTGCCATGGTCTACTTTTGGTGCAGCAATAGCACATATGGGATTAGGCGTTACATTATTTGGTATTGTTTGCGTAGCAAGTTTTGGGCAAGAACGTATTTTAATCATGAACGAAGGGGATAGGGTGACGATAGCGGATAAAACGCTTCATTTTGATGCAGTGTATGATGGTGTTGGTTCGAATTATTCGACAATGGAGTTTTATTTTAAAATATATGAAAATAAAAACATTGTAGGTCATGTAACAGCCTCAAAGCGATTTTATTCAAGCCAAAATACATCAATAACAGAAGTTGGTCTTAAAAATCATGGCTTATCACAGCTATATATTGTACCGGGACATATTGATAATCGGGGTCTCGTTGTGCACGTATGGTGGAAGCCTTATGTAATATGTATTTGGTTAGGGGCATTCATGATGGCTATGGGGGGATGTCTTTCTCTTTTGGGGTATTGGTTTCGCATTGGCATGTACAATAGGGTAGTGCTTGCTTTAAATTTTTGGAAAAGACATTGAGATGAAAAAAATTCTTTGGATTGTATTTTTTTTAATTGCAACGTTTCCTTTTCGATTAGCAATAGCAGTAGAGCCGGATGAGATTTTAAAGAATAAGATTCTTGAAGCGCGAGCACGCCATATTTCATCGCATTTACGTTGTCCTGTTTGTCAAAATCAATCAATTGATGATTCAGATTCTGCTTTAGCACGTGATTTACGGCTTTTAATTCGGGAAAGGCTAAAAATGGGCTATAGTAATCAGCAAGTCACTGACTTTCTTGTTGAGCGATATGGTGAATTTATTCTCTTGAAACCACCATTGAATAAGATAACTTGGTTTTTATGGTTCTCGCCTTTGATCATTATTATCATTGGCGTAAGTATCATATTTTTCCACTTCAAACGAAATAATCATGAGTTATGTGAATGAAAAAGAACAGTCAAAAATGTCATTGCATTAAAAAAAATGTTACATAAAAGAAAAAAATCAGATCATCTGCAATGAGCAGACAATCTTATTGTAATTATATTAGGGAATACTGAAACCTTACAAAACTTTAATAATTTAGACAGAAAACGGTAAGGTCTGGTATTTTATAAGTGATCGGAATTGAAATAAAGGTATGATTGAATAGGAGCATAGAATAAATGGTTAAAAAGGCTTTCTTTAAAACATTTGTCGCAGTGAGTTTTTCTGCGATATTGGAAAGTGCACTGTTTTTTAGTGGATGTACATCAAGCTTGTGGATGACAAAGGCTCATGCAAGTTCTGTATTTACTTCGTTAATGCAACAACAGGGATTTGCCGATATTGTTGCTCAAGTGAAACCAGCCGTTGTAGCAGTACAAGTAAAGAGCAATAAAAAGAAAGAAGATAGGTTCTTTAGCAACTTTTTTAGTGGTCCAGGACTTGATCAATTACCAGATCAGCATCCTTTAAAAAGATTTTTTAAAGAGTTTTATGATTTTGATAAACCTAAAAATAAATTTCCGCACCAATCGCAGAGACTCCGTCCTGTTGCTTTTGGATCGGGTTTTTTTATTTCGTCTGATGGTTACATTGTGACCAATGATCATGTGATTTCTGACGGAACAAGTTATACTGTTGTTCTTGATGATGGTACAGAATTGAACGCAAAGCTCATTGGGAAAGACCCCAAAACCGACCTTGCCGTATTAAAAGTGAATGATAAAAGAAAATTTTCTTATGTTGATTTTGGTGATGATTCAAAGCTTCGTGTTGGGGATTGGGTTGTTGCCATTGGGAATCCATTTGGTCTTGGTGGAACTGTGACAGCAGGTATTGTTTCTGCACGTGGACGTGATATTGGCACTGGTGTGTACGATGATTTTATTCAGATTGATGCTGCTGTTAATAGAGGAAACTCTGGTGGTCCAACGTTTGATCTTAATGGAAAGGTTGTTGGGGTTAATACAGCAATTTTTTCTCCTTCTGGAGGAAATGTTGGGATTGCTTTTGCTATTCCAGCAGCGACTGTAAAACAGGTTGTACAACAACTTATTGAAAAAGGTTCAGTTCAACGTGGTTGGTTAGGTGTTCAGATTCAGCCGGTAACAAAGGAGATTTCCGATTCAATAGGATTGAAAGAAGCCAAAGGTGCTTTGGTTACTGATCCGTTAAAAGGACCGGCAGAAAAGGCTGGTATTAAAGCGGGTGATGTAATTATTTCAGTGAATAATGAAAAAGTTGCTGATGCGCGTGAGCTGGCGAAACGTATTGCAAATATTAAACCAGGAGAAATGGTAACCATAGGGATTTGGAGATCAGGTAAGGAGGAGAGTATAAAGGTTAAACTCGCTTCAATGTCTGAAGATGAAAGTAAGAAAGAGACTTCAAAATATTCAAATGGACAGAGTGATTTAGATGAAACATTGGAAGATTATGGTTTGATTGTTATGCCTTCTGATGATGGTGTAGGGGTTGTCGTAACGGATGTCGATACCGATTCAGATGCTGCAGATAAAGGGATACGCCCTGGTGATATCATTGTGACAGTAAATAATAAACCAGTTAAACGAGTCTCTGATATTATTAACACAATCAAAAATGCTCAGCAGTTAGGACGAAAGGCTATACTCTTACAAGTGCGAACAAATGATCAGAATCGTTTTGTTGCTCTTCCAATTTTCAAAAAATAAAGCTTTAGTTGTAGGACAAATATTTATTAAACATTTGTCCTACAACATAATAAAATAATGGAGATACGTTTTATGAAGATACTCGTTATTGAAGATGATCATGAGACGGGGCATTATCTCGAAAAAGCATTTTTGGAAGTAGGGCATTCTGTTGATGTTGCTTATGATGGAGATACGGGATATGCTTTAGCAACCACGGAAAATTATGATGTTATGGTTGTTGACCGAATGCTTTTGCATCGTGATGGTCTTTCTATTATTGCTGAATTACGCGCTAAAGGCAATGAAACACCGGTTCTTATTCTGTCTGCTTTAGGGCAAGTTAATGATCGTGTAACGGGGCTGCGTGCAGGGGGAGATGATTATTTGACAAAGCCTTATGCTTTTTCTGAACTTCTTGCGCGTGTTGAAGTTTTACAACGACGGAAAAATCCTAAAGAAGCAGAAACTGTTTACTGTGTAGGTAATCTTGAGCTTGATCGGTTAGCACATACGGTAAAACGAGGTGATAGAAACATTCTATTGCAACCACGAGAGTTTCGTTTACTTGAATATTTGATGCGTTATGCGGGGCAGGTTGTTACACGCACTATGCTTTTGGAAAACGTTTGGAATTACCATTTTGATCCACAAACGAATGTCATTGATGTCCATATCTCTCGTTTGAGAGCCAAAATTGAAAAAGATTTTGATGTTCCCCTTCTCCATACAGTGCGTGGAGCTGGATATATGCTGAAAGTACCAGATAACAAAGCATGAATCGTTTGATTAATATAATGCGCACGACGGCGCTAAGGCTTTCAGCACTTTACATTTTATTGTTTGGATTGGTGGCAACAGGACTTTCTATTTATATGACGGCATTTTCTGCTTCATTGTTAACAGAGCAAACTGAACAGGCTTTACATGAAGAATTAAAGTATATTGAAAATGCTTATAATTATGGGGGATTATCCTTATTAATGCGCACTATTGATTATCGTTCAAGACAACCAGGAGCATTTCTTTATCTTGTTACAGATTCTATGGGGCGTATTTTAGCAGGAAATGTAGCACGTATTGAATTAGGTCTTTTGAATCAGAGTGGTTTTATTTCTACCTCTTTTTTGTATTCCCGTTTTGGAGAACATGGCAAAACAAGTGAACATCGCGCTTTGGCGGTTATTGTTGATTTACCTAATGCTATGAAGATTCTTATAGGACGTGATTTGGATGAGCCAGAACGTTTTGCTGTTGTTATTCGCAAAGCTGTGATCATTGCACTTGCTGCAATGGTTGGAGGCGCTTTACTCATATGGTTTTTTGTTGGCAGGAGAGCTTTACAAAGGATTGATCATGTAACGGCTGCATCACAGCGCTTGATGGATGGTGATTTCAGTGGGCGTTTACCTGTTTCTGGAGTAGGGGATGAGTTTGATCGATTGTCAACCAATCTTAATGTTATGTTAGACCGCATTGAAGAGTTAAATATTGGTTTACGTCAAGTATCAGATAATATTGCTCATGATCTGAAAACGCCGTTAACGCGTCTTAGAAATCGCGCTGAAGAAGCGCTTTCAGGAAATAAGACAAAGCTTGAATATCGTCAGGTCCTTGATAGGGTTATTGCAGAATCAGATCAACTTATTTGTACGTTCAATGCGATTTTAATGATTTCACGTATTGAGGCCAGCAGTGCAATTGAACATCTTGAAATGATGAATATGAAACTGATTATTGAGGATGCTGTTGAGCTTTACGAACCTTTTGCTGAAGAGTCAGGTGTTTTACTTCAGTTGGGAGATATATTTGATAAAGAGCTAAAATTGAATCGTGAGCTTGTTGCACAATCAATTTTTAATCTTATAGATAATGCAATTAAATATGCGCCTAAAGGTGGAAGGCAAGCGAAGGTTTGCTTATCAATGGAATATCGTGATGCACATTTATTAGTTGTTGTGAGCGATAATGGACCAGGAATAGCAGAGGATAAACGTGAAAAAGTGACAGAACGATTTGTTCGTCTTGAAGAAAGCCGCACACAACCTGGGTTTGGGATTGGTTTAAGTATAGCAAAAGCGGTTATGAAGCTTCATGGGGGTGAATTGTTACTTGAAAATGCAAATCCAGGGCTTAGAGCTGTTTTGTTATTTCCTTAAAGATATTTTTCTTCACTTTTCATACGTAACAACTATTTTAAAAGTATAAAGCAATAGAAAGGAAAGCAAAATGCTTTTCAAGGGAGCACAGACGAAACAAGCTTTTTTAAAAACACAGCTTCTCCCTTTATGTCCTCTCGATAAAAGTGGTTCCCAATGGTTAAAAGACATGGAAGAACAAGCAAGGAAAGAAGGTTTAGAAGCGATTGTTTCCATCATTTCAGAGAGTGGAACGCAGATTGATTTTATCAGTTCGGTTATGACCTTATCTCCTTTTTTGCGTGAGGTTTTAATTGCCAACACATCATATCTTAGTGCTTTATTAAATGTTGATATAGAAACAAGGCTGAGCGAAATTATAGATGATATTACAGCTATTGATAAGGATGAAGCTATAAATGAAACTTCATTGATGGCTGCTTTAAGGCGCAAAAAACGAGAAGCGCATGTTCTTATTGCTTTAGCTGATTTGGGTGGTGTTTTTACTTACGAAGTTTCATGTGCTTGGTTGACACGTTTGGGCGAAGCAGCATTAAGTGTAGCACTACGTTTTCTATTAAGAGAAGCGCATGATCATGGTAAGATCAATTTATTAAGCCGTGAGAATCCAGAAAAAGACTGTGGTTTAATTATTTTAGGGATGGGAAAGTTAGGAGCAGGGGAACTTAATTATTCTTCTGATATTGATCTTATTGTTTTCATTGATGAAACATCACCTCATATTGGTAATCTTTCTGAAAGTGTTGACGTATTTTCTAAAATGGTACGCCGATTAATCCGTATCATTCAAGAACGCACTGCGGAAGGATATGTTTTTCGTCTTGATTTTCGTCTTCGTCCAGATCCAGGATCAACCCCTTTGGCCTTACCAGTAAGGACTGCATTGCGTTATTACGAAGGGCGTGGGCAAAATTGGGAACGAGCAGCCATGATTAAAGCACGTCCAGTTGCTGGCGATAAGAGGGCAGGTTTTAACTTTCTCAAAGAGCTTTTTCCCTATGTGTGGCGGAAATATTTAGATTATGCTGCTATTGCTGATATTCATTCGATCAAACGTCAAATTCATGCGCATAAAAATTATGGTCAAATTGCAGCTTATGGGCATAATATAAAGTTAGGTCGTGGTGGTATTCGTGAGATTGAGTTTTTTGTTCAGACACAGCAGCTCATTGCTGGTGGACGTTTTCCTCAATTACGTGGACGTCAGACAGTTGCAATGTTAGCAGAACTTCACACGCTTGGTTGGATCAGTGAGAAAACGAGAAATAGCCTTATAAAAAGTTATGCTTTTCTTCGAAATGTAGAACATCGTATTCAAATGCTTTTCGATGAACAAACACATCTTCTTCCAAATGATACTGCTCAATTCATGAGTGTTGCCTATTTAATGGGTTATCAAGACAGTAACAGTTTTATCCGTGATTTATTAAAAACACTTCAGGTTGTTGAAAAACATTATGCAGCACTGTTTGAGAATGAGCAAGAGCTTGGTTTAGAAATTGGTAATTTAGTTTTTACAGGTGAAGAAGATGATCCAGAGACATTAATAACGTTAAGCCGTTTAGGTTTTGAAAGAGCAAGTGATATTTGTCGTATTATGCGCACGCTCCATTTTGGTCGTTATAAAGCAACGCAATCAGCCGAAGCACGCGAGAGATTAACGGAATTAACACCAGCTCTTTTGAAAGCTTTTGGTGGGACAAAACGAGCTGATGAGGCGATGTTGCGTTTTGATGGTTTTTTACAGGGCTTACCTTCAGGAATTCAGCTTTTTAGTCTTTTGCAGTCTAATCCTTCTCTTTTGGATATGCTTGTCCTTATTATGGGGGCTGCTCCACGTCTTGCAGAAATTATTGCACGCAGGTCCCATGTTTTTGATGGAATGTTAGATCCGAATATTCTTTCAGAATTACCGACCAAAACGTACTTAGAAAAACGGCTTGAATATTTTCTTGAAAATGTTCTTTCTTATGAGGAAATTCTTGACCATTTAAGGATTTTTGCAGATGAACAACGCTTTTTGATTGGTATTCGAATTTTAAACGGTACAATTACAGGAGAAAAAGCGGGTTTTGCTTTTACTGCGCTTGCTGATCTTATGATTACAAAAACATTTGCTACCGTTCAAGAGGAATTTTCTCGTCTTCATGGTCGTATTAAAGGGGGGCGTGTTGGCATATTGGGTATGGGGAAGCTTGGAAGTCGCGAATTAACAGCAGATTCCGATGTTGACCTCGTTTTGCTTTATGAACACGATAATGATGCAGAAATATCTGATGGAGAAAAGCCTCTTTATATCTCTCAATATTATACGCGTTTAGCACAGCGCCTCGTTTCTGCTTTATCCACTCTTACAAGCCAAGGTATTCTTTATGCCGTTGATTTAAGGTTACGGCCATTAGGCAATAAAGGACCTATTGCTGTTTCTTTTCCATTTTTTAAAAAGTATTATCGCCAAGAAGCATGGATATGGGAATATCTTGCTTTAACAAGAGCTCGAGGCATTGCAGGAGACCCTGATTTTTTACAAAAGCTAGAAAATGAAGTGTGTGCAATTATTGCTATTTCTCGTGATAAGAAGGAAGTTGCAAAAGAAGTATGTGAAATGCGTGCCTTGATTGCAAAAGAAAAGCCGCCAAAAAATCAATGGGATTTAAAAACGATGTCTGGTGGCATTATGGATTTGGAGTTTATTGCTCAATTTTCTCTTATTACACATGTCATTGAGTTTCAAATTGGAGCGACGACAGCGGATATTTTAGATCACTTACCAAATAGTTTTCTTAATCAGTCATGTATTGCTGATTTACATTATGCCCATCGTCTTTATACAAATTTGAGTCAAATTATACGGCTTTGCTTAAATGATTCTCTTGATCCCAATGATATGCCACCTGGATTAAGTGACCTTTTGTTGAATAGTGTTGGGGAACCTGATTTGCTTCGTGTTGAAAAATTAATTGCAGAAACTGGGCAATTGGTCTGTTCAGTTTTTACAAAAATCATGAAACATTAAAATAATTCTATAAGAATAAATAAAAATTATTAATTCCATTTTTATATATTAATTTTTTGTCTTTCATTTCATAGACGCTTGAGATGGTTAGAGTGAAGTTCTCTACTGGTTTTTCAAGTGTGATGAAAAAATTCTCCATTCTAGGTATCATTCTTTATACAAAAAACGATGAGTGATTAATTTAGTGAATCATATTTTTTATGAGCGTTATCTCATTTTTTCAAAAAATTGACATTATAATTATTTATATTATTGAATATAATGATGATCAATATGAAGCTATAAAAGCTGCTATAGATTAATAGTTTCTGGAAATTATAAATAATATTTAAGCTTTATTTAAAACTAATTTTAATTTTTTAACTGTGTCATTTTTGCTATAGATTTTTTCAAAAAATTGTGAAACGATTTACCATTATTTATGTATCACATTAGCTTTTAGGGGAGCAATTATGATTACAAAGTATTTAGCCTCAACATCTCTATTTTCTTTAATTTTAATTTCTGTAGTACAGGCGTCGGATATCGTTATTCCTGAACAACCTGTTCCTGTTATTCCAGCGCCTGCTTTGTCTTGGACAGGATTTTATCTTGGAGGACAGATTGGTAACTTTTCAGGTAAAACAACTGCAAGTTATTTAAAACATGAGACAGGGATATGGAATCCAATTGGAAAGGAGAATTTACCTAAACTTTCTGGTTTTATCGGGGGAGTTTATGCGGGTTCCAATATTGATATCGATAATAGTTTTATTATAGGTATTGATACAGATATTATGTGGTCTGGTAAAAAGGATTCTAAAGATGTCAATCTACCGAAAAAAAGTCCAACTGAAGAAACACCAAAACCTATAGAAGAAACAAGTCTAACAAGAGATTTGCAGGAGAATGATTCAACAAGGCGTATTAAAGCTGTACGTCATACTTTAAAACAAAAATGGGCTGGTGCTACACGGGTGAGAGTTGGTTTTGCGATTGAGCGTATGATGCCTTATATTTCCGGAGGGATTGCTTATACGCAGCTTCAGAATATTTTTGGGTTAGTTACTGATAGCAAAAATGGAGAAGTTGATTTTTCTGATTGGTTGCATGATGAAAAAAAGACCATGATTGGTTATACCCTTGGAGGTGGTATTGATTTTGCAATGACTGATAATGTTATTGTGCGTGCAGAATATCGTTATTCAGATTTTGGCAAAAAGAAGTTCATACAGGATAAATTTGAAATGGGCTACAAAACAAATGATTTCCGCGTGGGTGTAGCTTATAAATTTTAATTTTTTGCATAATTAAACACTTCAAAAGTCTCATTTTCGAATGAGGCTTTTATTTTTCAGATATGTTCTAGTAAATATCCTTTACTCAAAAGAGCTATTATTTTATTAGAACAATAGTTTGATTTGTAAACATAAATTACGTTTTGTCATGTTGAGTGAGAGACCCAAGTGTCATAAGATTTTCTCATTTTAAACCTATACCATATTGAACCAATCAAAACTATGTCTTTTGCACGTCAAAAAGAGGAGGCGTCGTGAGATAAAAACATTAAAGAAAGAATAAAAATGCTTCTTATGAACCATCTTAAGTGCTAAAGGCTGTCGCTACATTAGGGGTGGCAAAGTGTGAGATTTTGATACTAGCTTGCTTTTCCATAAACGTGAAGATGGTGTTGCTAAATGGACTTAACATTACATCATTCATAGGTACCGTCGGGAAATGGGTTTGGGTGCTTTAAAAGATGCTTTTTTAAACCAACATGTGAATTGGCAAGCTAATGGCATTTTATTTTATTTGAAAGATCTTTCATACAATCAACGTTTCTGTTTTGCGGTATCGTAAAACATTTTATTTAATAACAAAAAGCTCGCAAAAAATTCTAAAGAACGTAAAATTACATCCGCAATATAACTCAATAATAAAATAATTATAAAGAGTATTATAAAGTGATTTATAGGAAAAAATAGAGAGAAAATTAGGAATTTATTGAGACATAAAAAACATTATTACCTATGTCTGTTATCGAAATATAATCTATTATTTTTCCTAATTTTTAATGTACCATAATAAATTTTGAGTGAAATAGTAATGGATCATTTCAAATCTATTTACGATAAATCAATCAACATCATTTGTTTATGAATCACAAGTAGGTTGGGTTATTTAAATTATATACTTTAGTTATTATTTGGCTTTTTTAGCCATTGATTTTCAGGTATAGAAGCTGAATGAGCTTCTCTATTATTCTATAAAATATCATCATTGTAATAATATAAGAATTTTACGCATTAGATGCTTTTGGAGGAGTGGATGATGAAATTCAAAGCAGGGTTTATGTGTAGAGCTTTGTGAAGTAAATCACATGCGCAATTAGCAGCTGGAACCCGTGAGACAAGAATCCGAATTATTTATAAATCAGATGTGGTAGAATTTTCGTCCTTTAGAGCGGGAAGGAAGAAAACCGATAAGTTTGTAAAAAGCTAGTCACATAAGTGGGGCAGCAGATGGAACTGTCTGAGAAAAATTGATCTATTGACAGAGAAGGTAAAACTTTATCTTTTAAGGAGAAAAAGGGAAATAAGAATTATGATTTCCAAAGGGATATGAAATAAAAATATTTTTATTTTTGGTTGTTTGGGCAACTATGAAGGTGTTTAAAGATTAATTGTTTCAGTACATGCAATCTCGTTTTTGGGGTTGATAATGCTATAACGTTTTAATTGGCAATGCCATTGATTTTGTAAGCGTTCAATGGAAAATAAATTAAAGCCTGCGGGCGGTTTTTTATCACCAAAAGCTTGTGATGCGGAAGGAACACCAACAATAGGAATTTTTTTAATTGGTCCTTCAATGTAATTCAATGTGGGTAAATGAGTATGTCCGTGAAGAATAAGCTCACAACCGTGGTATTTGATAACGTCTAGAAAACGTTTTATATCCCGTAGTTTTTTATGCCAAGACGTTGCCTTTGGAAAGGGGGGGTGGTGAATCATGACGACACGAAAAAGGTTGCGCTGTGCTGCTTCCTTTAAAAAGAGCGGTAAAGTTTGCGCTTGCATTTTACCAAAATAGCCAGAAGCTTGAAAAGGCAATGTCGCAATGGCTGAAGAAGCTGCTATGATGGCAACATCTTTGCGAATGCGCATATAAGGAAAGGCACTTTTTTGAGGGATGTCACCTGTAATCCAAGGTTTAAAGAGAGTGCATGCTTTTTGTAAAGCGCCGCGGACATAGGCATCGTGATTTCCAAATGTCAAAGAAATATCTTGAGGTTTTCCTAGGTTAAGTAGCCAACGATGAGCTTGTACAAATTCTTTATCGAGAGCAAGATTTACAAGATCACCAGAGATCACAAGGTGATCAGGTTTTGTTTTGTTCAAGGCATCTATTAAAGTTTCTAGGACATCTGTTGCCATCTGACTCTTACGTTTTTTTTGCCAGTTCAGATAGCCGGTAAGACGTTTCCCAGAAAGTTCAAAAAGGGAAGGTTGCGGGAGAGGGGAAAGATGTACATCCGATATATGGGCAAGATAAAACATAAAAGCTCGTAAAGTATTAAAAACGATTTAAAGAATAAACATAAGATAAGTTAGTGCTTAAAGGCAAGAAAGATTGTAAAATGAAAATTAGCTTGCAAAAAAGAATGTCTCAAGCGGAATGTTCTAAATAGAATATCCCTAATAAAATATCATTGTGTTGTAGATTCACATATTTGTAAAAAAAAACATTTCTCAATGCGTTTGAGCTAATTTCACGATGGTACTCGATATTATAATGGAAAGCTTCTGTGAACTATATAGGGCTTACTGTACACTACCATCTCTACACTTATACAAGGTGCAAATAAAAAACATCATACTATTTTCCCCAATTTTATGAAAATCCTTGCTTTGCTTTAAGAGGATTCATAAGAGGTATTTCACTCTTTTCTTCAATGGTTTCTATCCATACAGCATCCCTTCTAATAATACGCAAGAGAATGTTTTTTATTGTTTTAATATGAGGATATTGGAAATAAGGAGAATTCCACTGTATTTTTAGTTATAAATCAATACGTTATCTAATTACAAAAGACAAGTAAATACGTAAAAAGATAAGCTGAATTTTAAAACTATTATACGAAATCTCAGACTTTTTAACGGCCTTCATAATACCACATGCTGCTCAACAGTAAAAGGCAAGCAAGCAGTGCAAAAAAACCAGAAAATATCGAAAAATAAAAGGTATTGATTAAACGGGTTTCTGTTGCTTCTTTCAGAACGATTGAATGTGCTGGGGAAGAGGACGGACTTGTTTTTGATTGAATCAGCTTAAATGGAGGAAGATGAATGTTTTCTTTTCCTTCAGGGTGTAAACGTCCGATGTAGCCACCAGTGTGCTTAATAATGGAGGCTAGTTTTTCTTGTGTTGAAATCAAGTCAAACAACTCAAGATTATCGAGCATCCCTACAGAAGAAAGTATTGTTAAATCGCCATTTTTAATGGTAAAAATTCCTGTCTCATCAGTGGTCACAGTTGCAGTAAAAAGGCCTTCTTTCTCTTTGGTCAGAGTAATATTTTCTTTTTTTCCAGAGGGAAAGATTATTTCAGCGGGTTCTGGATGGTCTTTTAGAGTTTGGCGGCGAATTGTTAAATGATGATGGCTGCTGGTCGCACTTAATTTTTCTTCCTCAAGTTCTGGTTCTTTCATGAGCCAATGGGCAATACGACGATAAAGAGCAGCATAAGGACCACCGCCTTCGAAACCTCGTGCCCAAAGCCAACTTTCATCAGAAAGCAACATGCCTACACGTCCTTTATCAACATGCGAGAGAAGTAAAAGTGGTTGTTCATCGGCTCCTTTCATGAGGGCGATTCCGTTATTTATGTTTTGAATAGCAATTTGTCGCAACCATTGCCCCCATTGAGAAGCGGGAAGGTTAAGTGTTGCAAGACCCCTTGTGACAGGATGGCGCTCACCTTCTTTGGTTAATGTGGGGCGAAAAGGTTTTTCAATAATAGTTCCATTGGGCAATGCCGGTAGAATGCTTATTAAAGGTGTTTTCGCAAGTGAGTTTTTTTGGGTAAACTCAGGTCCTGTTACCATCAACAATGCACCCCCCTTTTGTACATATTGGGCGATATAATCATAATAGATTAAGGGGAGAACAGTAGAGTGCTGGTAGCCATCAAGGATGATGAGATCAAAGTTATTAATTTCTTCAACAAAGAGTTTTCTTGTGGGAAAGACCACTAGGGATAATTGGCTTGAGGGCGTATTATCTGCTTTGGTGGGGGGACGCAAAATAGTAAAGTGAACAAGATCAATATTGGAGTCACCTTTCAAAAGGTCTCGCCATGTCCGTTCTCCATTATAAGGAGCACCTGAAATAAGAAGAACGCGTAAATTTTCTCTGATTCCTTCAATAATTGTTATGGCGCGGTTGTTTTCAAAGCTTAGTTCACCTTTGTGTGGATCAGTTATAACTTGGATAATATTTTTTTCAGCATGAGGAAGGGTAATTTCAGTTTGAAAAATCACGCCAGGAGTTACAGAATAATGGCCAATGTCTTGTCCATTGACGCTTAGTGTAATATTTGCTTTCTGTGATATTGTTTTTTGGGCGGGGCCTTTATCTTCTACCAAAATGGAGAGCGTTTGTGGTTTGTTGACAAGGGCAAAGCGTGGAGGAGAAATAAACTTGATTTGGCGATCAAATTCATCTGAGTATCCTGTAATCAGGGCATTGAGAGGTGCTTCATGATGAAGGTCTGATAGGTCAGGGATGTCATGCACTTGTCCATCGGTGATAAAAATGGTTCCTGCATAACGAGAGAACGGTACATCAGATAGTGCTTGTGTTAAAGCTTCAAACAAATTCGTTGAGGGTGCATATTGATTATCAGCAAGTTTCCCAGCTTCAATAAAGTGTGGTTCAAATTGTGGATAATGCGCCAGTGTTTCGACTAATTGCCTGCGCGCTTCATCACTATCATTTGTACGTGTTCCAAATGATTGGCTTTTGCTGCGGTCAATGACAATGCCTACTGTGCTTTTCAGTGGTTCGCGCTGTTCTTTTATGATCATTGGATTGAGCAAAGCAAGGATAAGGGCGCTTAATGCCATCAGACGAAATAAAGAACCTTGCCGTTGCGTAACAAGACTAACAACGACAAAAAGAATCGACATTCCGCTTAAGAGCAGAATCCAAAAGAGTGGTAAAAAAGGCTGAAAAGTGAAAAATGATATCATTGCCTTCTTTCTCTTTTAAAGCGTTCCAAGAGTGCTGGAACATGAACTTGATCCGCTTTATAGTTTCCTGTAAGCACATAAAGGACAATATTTAAACCTGCACGAAATGCCCATAGACGTTGCATTGGATCATTGGGAACAAGGGGATATTTCCATGCCCCTTTTTCATCGAGTGCCCAAGCCCCGGCAAAGTTATTTGCGGTGATGAGAAGAGAACTTACGTTATCGCCGTTGGCAAGAGAGTTTTTATTTTTTTTGTTTGTTGATGAGGATTCAACCCATAAAGGTGAACCACGGTAGAGACCAGGAAAATCTGGCATAATATAAAAAGAACGTGCAACAACATGATCTGTTGATGCTGGCTCAATGGATGGAATGTTTAATCCTTTTAAGATATCTCGTAATCTTTGCGTTTCTGGAGTAGCGTCTCCTTCAAGATTAAGATTGCTCTTTATCTGATCGCGCGTGTCAAATAAAATTGTTCCCCCATGTTTCATAAAGTTATTTATTTTTTCAAGGCTTTTGGGGGTTGGTATAGGACTCTTAACATCAATTGGCCAGTAAATAAGAGGATAAAAAGAGAGTTCATCTTTATCGAGATCAAGTGCTGTAACAGAGCCAAGGGTAAGCATTGTGCGCTCTGCGATAAATTGACTTAACGCTTCTAGACCACTTTTACTCGTTGTATCAATTTCATGATTATTGGTTATAACATAGGCAAGATGTGTTGCGCCAGCAGCTTGTACACTATCATGATGATTTTCTTTCGTTTGTGCATGAAGAGTTGGATCATATGAAAACAAGGCAATAAGACTTATAAAGGGGACGAGAAACATATTACGCCGTTTCATGAAAGAAAAAATATCTCCCATCCATAAAATGAGAAAATTGTCAAAGGCGAATAATAAGATGGCTAATCCTAAAAGTGGACCGATAAGATTTTTTTCTTTTGTATCGTAAGATAAAGGGCTTTTATTAAGAGAAGTTGGCAATGATGATTGTTTCATCAAGTGCGACGAATGAGTTAAGAGATTGAGTGCATAAAAATTGTTTTTGGTACCATAAAGTCCTGGGGGAGTATGGTAGGAAGGATGGGGTGGATTTTGAGAGTCAAAGATCAAAGGAACAACATCAGAGGGTGGTACTTGTAATTGTCCGTCAACGGCTATAGTTCGCCAAGGGTTTTGTACCACTGTTCTTTTTTCTCTGTGTGTTAGGTTTGTGTTTTCGTTAGAACCTAATGTGATTAATTTTTGCAGCATTTGTGCAAAAAAGCCAGAAAGAGGAAGGTTAGACCATGTTGGGTCAGGAGCAACATGAATGAGAATGAGGGTTCCTTTACCACGTTTTGCTGCGGTAATAAGAGGAGTTCCATCCGAAAGGCTAAGCCACGTTTTTTCAAAAAGATCTGGGGTTGGTTCTGCGAGGATTTGGCGCGAGACAGTAACATCTCCTGGAAAGGGAAGACCAAAGAAAAAGCTATTTTTTGTAAAAGGTGCAAGCTTTTGTGGTTTTGTCCAAGACATAATACTTCCAAGGGAACGTTGACCTGGGCGCAGTGGTATCGGAAGAAGGTTATCGTAATGTTCTGCGCTACTGAGTTTTTCTCCTGCAAAGCGGATGAGTGTTCCCCCTTTATTCACAAAATCAGAAAGTTTTTTTTCTGCTTTTGGGGATATGTTAACAATGTCACCCATAATCAAAACAGATGGATTTTGTTTAAGCAAATGATCAATATCCGTTGAAAGTTCTCTTCCACCGGCTGTTATAAGCTGTGTATGACCTTGTAAGGCTTTGATAATGTAATAAAATGGAGCAAGTAAAGGCTGTGCCATTTCATTGGTATCGGGTGAGAGAAGAGCAACACGGCTTATCCTGTTATGGCTATCTACCAAGAAGGTTGCAGCAGCATGGTTTTGATTGTTTATTTTTATCCAAGCGATATCATTGCGTAGTTCAAGTGGTACATTAAAAGGAACAAGTGCTGTTGTTTCTCCTTCAGAGAAATTTTTCGTAAATTGACCGAGAAGTTGATTATTTGAATCGTAGAGGCTGAGTATAGCGGGAGTGTTGCTGTGTGTTGTTGAGCGGATAATACGCGCGCCCATGTTTCCATTGTTATTTTCTATGGATGTTATGCCGGTTAAATCGGAAATATCAGTCAAATACCACAAGAAGTTTCTAGGTTTTAATTCTTCAAGAAGAGCAAAAGCTTGCTCATCTTCATTTGTTTGTAATCCATCACTTAAATAAGCAATATCAAGAGGTTTTCCTTTGGTTATTTCGCTGAGTTTTTTGAAGGCATGCACACGGTTGACAGGCCAAGGACGCGGTTGCAAATGCATTAAATGCTGTTTTATAATCTTGGCTGGTTGGGGCTCTATATTGGAGATATTATTTTCAGCCGTTGCAACAAGATAAATATTTTTTTGCTGTTTTTCTGCCTGAGCAAGGAGTATTTCAGCGATAGAGATGCGCTTTTTCCATTCTTTTACAGAAACCCAACCATTATCAATAATGAGTGCAAGGGGTTGAGACCCAGAAAAGCTTATTGGTTTTTGATTCCAAGTGGGGCGTGCTAGAGCTATGATAACAAGTGCCGCTATGGTTAAACGCAACAAGAGCAACCACCAAGGTGTATGTTTTGCTGTTTCTTGTTGATGAGTTGGTTTGGGTAAGAAGCGAAAAGGGGGAAAAAGCTCTTTACGCGGAGATGGAGGAGTTATCCGCAACAGCCACCAAATGACCGGTAGGAACAAAAGCCCTAGTAACAGAAAGGGAGCAGCAAAACTCAAAGTGCCCTCCTTTTTTGCAATGGAGAGTCGCTCATTGTATTTGCAAGATGAAAAATGGTCTCTGTTAAAGGTTGATCTGTTGTACTAACGTGATAAGACCATCCTTGGCGTGCGCAAAAATTTACCAATTCTTGTCGCCTTGCGTGATATAGTTTACAATAGCTCTTACGAAGATCTTCTGCTTTAGTGGAAACATGTTTCTCTTTTGTTTCAGGATCCAAAAATTCTGTGTGACCTGTGTAGGGAAAGCTTTCTTCTGCGGGATCAGAAATTTCAATTAAATGAGCTGTCACCTGTTTTGTAGTTAAAACGGTTAAATGTTGGATGATTTTTTCAGGATAATCGAGAAAATCACTCATTATAACGACATGTGAAAAGCGTGTAATCGTTGAAAAATCCGGAAATAAATTTTCATCTGAATGATTTTCTAAAGCAAAGGCTATTCGTTCTACGACATTGGATGTCATTGTGGGGGACATTAAGTTGGGAATAGCAATATGTTCGCCACTGCGTGCAAGAAGGGATGCCAAGGTAAGGGTAAGAATAATAGCATGATTACCTTTAGAGATTTTAGAAAAGCGCGAACAGTAATGCATTGATGCGCTCTGATCAGGACAAAGCCAAACGGTTTGTGTCGTTTGCCATTCGTGTTCACGGAGATACGTATTTTCATCACGCGCTGAGCGACGCCAATCAATGCGGCTAATGGATTCTCCTTCCATATAGGGACGAAATTGCCAAAAGTTTTCCCCATTACCGCTTTTACGTTGTCTATGCCACCCGGTTATCAATGTATTAGCGATATGACGCGCTTGTAAAAGGAAATATGGCATTTTGCCAGTATCCTTATGCAGTTCATTTGCCAGCGACAATGGAGGCTTTTGTAAAACTTTTTTGCCAAGTGCCATTCAAAGAGCATCTTTCACAAGGTTATTGATAATATCTTTTACGGTTATATCTTCAGCACGGGCAGAAAAATTAAGAGCCATGCGGTGTTGTAATACGGGATAGGCCAATGCTTCAACATCATCAAGTGAAGGGGCTAAGCGTCCATAATAAAGAGCACGGGCGCGAACACAAAGTGAAAGGGCTTGTGATGCCCGTGGACCAGGTCCCCAAGAAACATAAGTATTAGCAAGGCTATTGTCTTTATGAGGGCGAGATGAGCGGACAATTTTTAAAATAGCTTCAATCACATTTTCTGAAAGAGGCATTTTGCGAACGATATTTTGAATTTTTTGCAATTTTTTGCCGGATAAAATTGGTTTTGCATTTGATTTTTTTTCTTTTGTTGTTTCTAAAATAATCCGTCGCTCTGTTGTGAGGTCAGGATAGTCAATATCGATTTGCATCAAAAAGCGATCCAGTTGTGCTTCAGGAAGTGGATAGGTCCCTTCTTGTTCGAGAGGATTTTGCGTTGCAAGGACATGAAAAGGTTGTGGCAAATCATAACGGTTACCTGCAACAGTAACATGATATTCTTGCATAGCTTGTAAAAGGGCTGACTGTGTCCGTGGGGAAGCACGATTGATTTCATCGGCCATGAGAAGTTGCGTGAAAATAGGACCTTGAATGTATCGAAAAGAACGTTTACCGTCTTTATCGGAATCCATAATTTCAGAACCAATAATATCCGATGGCATTAAGTCAGGAGTGAATTGGATGCGTTTTTCATCAAGCCCTAAGACTGTTCCCAATGTTTCAACAAGACGTGTTTTTGCAAGTCCTGGAGCACCGACAAGAAGGGTGTGACCACCAGCAAAAATAGCGATTAAAGCATATTCGATTACCTGATTTTGCCCAAAAATAACTTTGTCAATTTCTTTTTGTAAAATATCCAATTCTTTGTGTGCCGTATCAATATCATCAATAATGACTTGAGCTTCATGATTGATATTGACCTTTTTTATAGAATTGGATGATGGATCATGTTGACTCATATTTCTTCCTTAAGGCGTTTGTCGCAAAAATGGTAATTTTCTCTGCATGATAATGGATATCTTATTGTTTGTAACAGAAAATGAGAAGAAATGAAGTATCATATGCCGTTTTTTTTCATATTCGTATAGAAGAGAAAAGTTTCTTTGGAAGAATAGACGTGCTTTATAAGGGATGTCTTAAAAAATTTGTTTTATGAAGAGAGTTTTTTAAAGCAATGAAGACAACTTTTTTGAAAGGTTAAAGGGTGAATATAAGACAGAACTTCAAACAGGTTGCGTGGTTACAACAAAGTGATATCCAAACACTTCTTCGTGTTTTGTCTGTGGAGGGGGAAGAGGCGCGTATTGTAGGGGGAGCAGTGCGCAATCAACTGCTAGGGCAGCCTATTAGTGATATTGATATTGCAACAACCTGTTTGCCGCAACAGGTTATTGCACGTGTAGAAGAAGCAGGATTTAAAGCTATTCCTACAGGGATTGCTTTTGGTACAATAACAGTAGTTGCTCATTCATGTTCTTATGAGGTTACAACGCTTCGCTGCGATATTGAAACAGATGGTCGTCATGCAAAAGTGGCATTTGGTCGTGATTGGAAAAAAGATGCTGAACGGCGAGATTTTACGATAAACGCGCTTTATTGTGATGCTGCTGGCAACCTTTATGATGATGTGGGAGGTTTGAGTGATATTGCTAGCCGAACAGTTCGTTTTATTGGGGTTGCAGAAGATCGTATTGGAGAAGATTATTTGCGTATTTTGCGGTTTTTTCGCTTTTTTGCGTGGTATGGAGCAGGGCGACCTGATGTGCAAGGATTGAAGGCATGTGTTCGTTTAAAACACGGTTTAAAAAAACTTTCTTCTGAACGTATTTGGGCAGAAATGAAAAAGCTTCTTGCGGCGTTTGATCCAACGCGTGCTCTTTTATGGATGCGACAAAGCAGAATTTTGGCACTCATTTTTCCTGAAACAGAACGATGGGGTATTGATGCAATTCACGCATTGGTGAAGACAGAACAGGCTCTTGGTTGGAAAGTTGATCCATTGTTACGGCTAGAAAGCCTTCTTCCTCCTGATCCCATGCGTCTTCATGAAATGGCACAGCGTTTGCGTTTTTCTCTTAAGGAAACAACGCGATTAAAAGAATGGGCAGAGTTAGAAATAATAAACCAAAACTGTTCTGATCATTTTGTGCAAAAACTGATTTATTTTCATGGACGACAGCCAGTTTTAGATCAATTATCGTTGTCTGTCGCTGTATCACATCTTGATCATCTGGAAAAAAGTGATGCTTTGCAAAAAGCAGAGGGTTATGTCAAGCTTTATCAATTTGCCCAAAAATGGCAAATTCCAACTTTTCCTATTAATGGTAACGATTTAATAAAGAAAGGTTTTACAAAAGGTGTACTTTTAGGAAAAAAGCTTAAAGAGCTAGAAATGATATGGATTGAAAGCGGATTTTTAATGGATCGTCATGCACTATTAGAAAAAATTGATTTATAATATTTCTGTTTATAAACTCACTGTTGTTTATATTTTTTAAGTCAACATATTAATTTATAATAATCATTATTCATGTGAAATAAGAGTTCACAATATTGTAAAGTTATTTCAAACCTGTTCATATTACATCAATCAAAGTTATTGCCTTACACGTCACAAGTGAGGAAAAATGATTACAGAGAGGAAAAATGTCTCTTATGAATCATCTCAAAGATAAGGATTCTCGAAAATGAGAACGAATAAAGAGAATAGTGGTAGCGGTTTGCACCTTGTATGACCATAAAGAGGGGGATGTTCACTGGATTTTTACTATGAGGAGTATTTAATCATTCATAGGTGGTGATATGAGGTGATATGAAATGGATGTGATGGGCACTAAGAAATGTTTATTTTACCAGCACTTAATTGTTGGAAAATGATAGGCATTATACGCTCTAACTGTTCTTTATATGTTGTATTATTGTTTTTCGTGATAATTTATGTTTTTATAGATTACAGTTTCTTTCATGATAACCAATTTGGCGTAATGCTTCTCCTGTTGTTATGGCTACGCTCATGGCGAGATTTAGAGAGCGTGCCTGTGGTTGCATGGGAATTTTTAATGTGTAATCGGCCGCTTCATGAACATAATCGGGAACGCCAGCTGTTTCACGACCAAAAAGTAAAACATCATTTCTTTGATAGCATATCTGCGTATAGCATGTTTTTGCTTTTGTACTTAAAAGCAACAGGCGGCGGTTAAAGTGTTTCATGGAGCTTATAAAATGTTGCCAATCAATGTGTCGTTCTAAGGAAGCATATTCGAGATAATCCAATCCTGCGCGTTTGAGATTACGATCCGACAGATTAAAGCCTGCAGGTTCAATAATGTGCACATGTAAACCAAAGCAAGCGCTAAGACGTAAAATCGTTCCAGTATTACCAGCAATATCAGGTTGGAAAAGAGCTATATGAAGTGTCATGTTCTCTGTAATATGATTTTTCTTTCGACTTTGTAAAGAAGCACCACAATTTATTCGAAAAATATGCTTTGAGAAATACATGTTTTTTACGGTTCATTTTTATTCCCTTTAAATTTCAGGGAAAAGTTATGTATACAGGTCTGTTTGGGATCAGAGAGAAGCTCCCTATTAGGGACTTCCTTTTATTGAGCAATCCATGAAATGACTTGGCTCATTATGTTGAAAAGTGGGATATTTAATGAGGTTAGATCATCAATTTTAATTAAAATCAACAAAATATGCTTTTTATGCAAAAACAGAAGCGAAAAAAATACTCATGCAACCAGTTGGAATTGAGGGAGGGAGAGATGCTGTAAATGTGTTAAAGAAATAACCGATAAGCTCAACTTGTTTACTGAGATATGGTCATAACAAGACTATGTTTCTTTCTTTAGGAGTGTTTATTTACATGCTATCTCTGATTTTCACGGGCGGGGGAGTAATTTTGATTGATTAATATGAATAGGTTTGAAATGAAAAAACCTTACGGTGTTTAGGGATTTCATTTACTCTGTAAAACGATGAATTATCATTATAAAACAGTTTTTTGTATAAACCATACAAATGGCAGGAGTGTTTTACGGGGATGTTTTTATGGTTGAGGTAACGGAGTGATCAAGCATTGTACAATGGGAGAGGGTATGGTAAAAGAATGTTTTAGCAAAGTGTCTCTTTAAGTTAAGGCCATGGGTGAGCAAACGAGGCGGGATTTTCTGTTTTTGGTAACAGCTGTTGCAGGAGCAGTTGGAATGGGAGCGGTTGTGTGGCCTTTTATCCGTCAGTTGCGTCCAGATGAAGCTGTTTTGGCATCTTCCTCTGTTGAGGTTGATCTTTCTGGTATTGAAGAGGGGATGTCAGTAACGGTAAAGTGGCGAGGACAGCCTGTTGTTATTCGAAATCGTACGGCAAAAGAAATTGCTGATGCGCGCGCTACTGAATTGAGACTTCTAAAAGATCGTCAAGCGCGCAATCCTAATCTTGAAGGTGAAAAAGAAGCGACGGATTTTGCACGTTCAGCAGGTAAAGGACGTGAAAATTGGCTTATCGTCATTAATCTTTGTACGCATTTAGGCTGTATAACACTTGGGCAATCTGGGAAATTTGGAGGGTGGTTGTGTCCATGTCATGGGTCTGTTTATGATACAGCTGGAAGAGTGCGGTCGGGTCCAGCTAACTATAATTTGGCTATTCCTCCTTACCAATTTCTTTCTGATACTTTGCTCAAAATAGGATAAGGTTATGACAAGGTTTTCTCCTTATTGTCCTAAAAATGCACTTGCCCGTTGGTTTGATAAGCGTTTTCCTCTTCCTCGTTTTTTTTATAATGCATTTGTGATTTTTCCTGTTCCGCGTAATCTTAATTACTTTTATACATTTGGCGGTATTTTGACCATTATGCTTTTATCACAGCTTTTGACTGGTATTGTCTTGGCTATGCATTATGTTCCGGATATTCATTTGGCTTTTGAAACCAGTGAACGATTTCGGCGTGAAGGGCAGTTTGGTTGGCTTTTTCGTCCATGGCATTGTGTAGGCTCTTCGTTTTTTTTTATTGCTGTTTATATCCATTTAGCACGTGGACTTTATTATGGTTCTTATAAAAATATGCGAGAAATGGTATGGGTTACAGGTATTTTTATTTATATCATCATGATGGCAATAGCATTTTTTGGTTATGTGCTTGTTTGGGGGATGATGTCTATTTCAGCGGCTTCAGTGATTGCAGGGCTTTTAAAAACGATACCTTTGGTGGGGACATGGTTGCATGAGACACTTCTGGGTGGTTATGTCGTAGGACAACCAACGTTGAATCGTTTTTATGTTTTCCATTATGTTTTATCATTTATTTTGCTTCTTTTTGTGGGGCTGCATATTTGGGCAATTCATTGTGTTGGGCAAGGCAATCCAACGGGTCTTGCTATACAATCAGATAAGGAAACAGTTCCATTTTCGCCTTATGCGCTTATCAAAGATATTTTTGCTATTACTGTTTTTCTCATCTTCTTTGCCTGGTTTTTGTTTTATATGCCCGATTATATGGGGCAGGCTGAAAATTATAGTGTGGCAGATCCTTTAAAGGCACCTCTTCGTGTGGTTCCAGAATGGTATTTTTTGCCTTTTTATGCGATGCTTCGTGCTATAACTTTTGATATCGGTATTTTCTCTTCAAACTTTGTTGGCTTTGTTTTATTCGTCAGTTCGATTTGCATTTTAATTTTTGTGCCATGGTTAGACCGCTCTAAAATATGTTCAGCAAGATATCGACCTGTTTATAAAATTTTCTTTTGGGCGTTGGTTATTGATGTCGTTTTTCTTGGTTGGTTGGGGTCAAGAGAAATAAGTGACAAAATTCTTTTATGGACACAATTGGCTACGGTTTATTATTTTATATTTTTTTTGGTTATTTTGCCGATTTTGCCAGCGTTTGAAAAAAATTGTTCTCTTCCTTCTTCAATTATGCAAGATTTAAAACAGAAAAAAAAGAGACTATGGTAAATGTTTTTGTCGGGCTGGTTGTTATTGTTGCTATGAGTTTTTCTGCTCAGAGTTTAGCGAGTGATGCCTCTGATCAGGAAGAAGGATTTATTTCTTTTCCTTTACAGGTTCCTAAAAAACAAGAATGGAGTTTTTCAGGTCCATTTGGGCTTTATGATAAGGCGCAATTGAGGCGCGGATTAAAGGTTTATAGACAAGTTTGTTCCAGCTGCCATGGGCTAAAATATGTGGCTTTTCGCAATTTAAAAGATCTTGGGTATGATCAAGAACAGATCAAAGCTTTGGCGGGGCAATATGAAGTGCGCGATGGTCCTAATCGAGAAGGAAAATTTTTTAAACGTGCTGGGGTTGCAACGGATTATTTTCCTTCTCCCTTTTCACATGAAGAAGAAGCAAGATTTATTTTGAATAGTGCTTATCCTCCAGATTTGACATTGATGGCACGTGCACGTGGGGTATCTTTGCCGTTTCCTGCTTTAATTACTGATGCATTGACTCATTATGATACAGCTGGTCCAGATTATATTACAGCTCTTTTAACAGGATATCAGAAGGCACCGAAGGAGATAAAAATTGCGAATGGTTATTGGTATAATCCTTATTTTATTGCCGGTAATTCTTTAACTATGGCTCCTCCTTTGAGTGATGGTATGGTTACTTATGAAGATGGAACCCCAGAAATCATTGAACATTATGCGCGCGATGTTTCTGCTTTTTTGATGTGGGCTGCCGATCCTCATATGGAAATTCGTAAAAAAACCGGTTTTCGTGTTATTTTATTTTTAATCATTTTTGCAGGGTTTGTTTATATTTTAAAAAATCGTATTTGGTGTGGTTTAGAAGAAGAATTAGAGAAAGAAATAAAAGACGAAATAAAGAGAAAAGGGTAAAGCGATAAGGCTCAAAAGAGTATAGAGTATAAAGAGCATAAGGAACAAATCTTTTTATGATGCATTGAGGTTTTATAAAGTAAAAGCAAAGTAAAAATGGAGATGTTAAAATGAAAAAAATTGCATGTACTACTCTTATGTCAATTTTGATGGTTTCTAGTACTTATGCTCAGTCTTTTGAAGTGCCTTCAAAACCTGAAATGATCTCTTCGACGGGTATTGTACAGGTGGGGATAGATAAGTCTGTGCGTTATGTGACACCTTTAGCAACGGATTTTGTTGCTTCCAGTCTTATAGGCGCCAATGTATATAATATAGAAGATGAAAATATTGGTGAAGTAAAAGATATTATTTTACGTGAAAATAATATTGCAGGATTTGTTATTGCTGTTGGTGGTTTTCTTGGCATAGGCGAGAGTTATGTGGTCGTTTCTCCAGAAACAATCCAGATGACAAATGATTATGGTAAATGGAAACTTATTACAAATGCGACAAAAGATTCTTTAAAGAACGCTCCAACATTTAAATACGAAGGGCGTTGGACACGCTAATTTTATATTTCTATTCTTTAATGGACCAAGCTGTTGCTATCACAATCATATGCTAGCAACAGTTTTTTTGTTCTAAAAACTCTTGAGAATTTTTGCGACAAGATTCCAAGGAGCTATTACCAAAGTTTTCAAGATAAACTATTAAGACAGAGTGAAGATTTAAGTATTATGTTTAAATAACATGATATCGCCATCTTGCACAATGTATTCCTTTCCTTCATCGCGGGCTTTTCCTGCTTCCTTTGCACCGCTTTCTCCACCCAGAGCAATATAGTCATTATAGCTGATGGTTTGGGCACGAATGAAACCGCGCTCAAAATCTGAATGAATAATACCAGCTGCTTGGGGAGCTTTTGTACCACGCGTAATTGTCCATGCTCGTGTTTCCTTAGGCCCACAGGTGAAGTAAGTAATGAGATCAAGTAAATGGTAACCAGCGCGAATGAGGCGATTGAGACTCGGTTCAAAGAGTCCTAGCGCATTGAGATATTCTGATGCTTCAGCATCACTCAGTTGTGTAATTTCCGCTTCGATAGAAGCAGAAATGATAATGCTTTGCGCATTTTGCTCTGTTGCCATTTTTTCAACTGTTTGGGTAAAGCTATTTCCACGAGCGGCGTCATTTTCGCTTACATTACAAACATAAAGTACAGGCTTGGAGGTTAAAAGATTCAAACTCTTAAGAATGTGGTGTTCATCGGAAGAAATATCTTTGAGTAATAACCGGACAGGGTTTCCCTGTTGCAGTATGTTTAATGCTTTTTCCATAATAGGTAAAATTGTGAGAGCTTCTTTGTCTTTTCCGGTTGCTCGTTTACGGATTTGTATGATTCGTCTCTCAAGACTTTCAAGATCCGCAAGCATGAGTTCGGTTTCAACCGTTGTCGCATCACAAACAGGATCAATACGTCCCTCTACATGGGTAATATCTTCATTTTGAAAACAGCGTAAAACGTGGACAATAGCATCGATTTCGCGAATATTGGCTAAAAACTTGTTTCCTAAACCTTCGCCTTTTGAAGCTCCTCGCACAAGCCCCGCAATATCGACGAAATTAATGCGTGTAGGAATCATTTCTTTTGAACCAGCGATTGATGCAATTTTTTCCATTCGTAAATCTGGAACAGCAACTTCTCCGGTATTGGGTTCAATGGTACAAAAAGGATAATTGGCAGCCTGTGCAGTGGCTGTTTTTGTTAATGCATTAAAAAGAGTTGATTTCCCGACATTAGGTAATCCGACAATACCGCATTTAAAGCCCATGAGAGTCTTTCTTTTCTATTAATTTTATGGTCAAGATAAAGCTTCCTTTTTATAGCATATTTTCAGAAGAGTTATAGTCCTGGTCTTGCGATAAGTGAGAAAAAAGTCTAAAGCAATAGGTATCTACTTTTTTACCTTAGTTCTTCTTACCTTATTGTTCTCCTTAGTTACAAGGATAAGAAAACTTCGAATTAATGTTAATATTGTGCTAAGTTTTTCATGGTATGCAAATCTGCATAAATAATTAATCGGAGAAAATAGAAGAGTGTTATCTCGTTGTGCCTTTTTAATTGCAGCACTTTTGGCTTTGGCTGGATGTGCTACACGTCAGTCAGATATGTCATCGGTACCTTTTCAACAAGTTCGATACATTCCACCAGAAATACAGGCTTTGTATGGTCCTGTAACGAGTGAGACCTATTCGTTACCTGCTGTTGATCTTGCGACAATTGATCCAAAATATTGGCGACAAGAGGTGATTTATTATACATCTTATGCGCCTGGAACATTGGTTATAGATACGCAAGAGTGTTTTCTTTACCTTATTGGTGAAAATGGAAAAGCTTTGCGTTATGGGATTGGTGTCGGTAAAGAAGGCCTAGCATTTGAAGGTGAGGGGGTTATACAGCGCAAGCGTCGGTGGCCAAATTGGGCTCCTACTGCAGCTATGATGGCTCGAGAACCAGAACGTTATGGTCATCTTGGGAAAGGAATGCCACCAGGGCCCGATAATCCATTAGGTGCGCGGGCACTTTATTTGTTCAAAAATGGGAAAGATACACTTTTCCGTATTCATGGCTCACACGAATCGTGGTCAATTGGGCGTGCTATTTCAAGTGGGTGTATCCGTTTGCTTAATCAAGATATTATCGATCTTTATGATCGTGTTCCCATTGGTTCGCGTGTTGTGGTATTGCAAAACAATAGGAGTATTCCTACAGTTTATAGTCAACAATCAAATGGTTACGATCCGCTACAGTCGACCATTCAGCCAAATGATTTTTTTTAATTTAGGGGAGAAGATTGGAGAGAGCTGTGTTTGCTGTTCAATCTTCTCTTTCTCTCAAAAGAGAATATAAGCCTTTCTTTTTCAAAGGTGTATACAAGCTTGTATTCTGTTCTATTTTCTAGCTTCTCACGTTGCCAACAGATTTTGCCTTTGAGAAAGTTTATAAGAGGATTTTTTTAAGAGTTTTTATTCATATTCTTCACGCGACTGGGACACGCAAGCTAATGGTTCTGATTGTGTTTTATCGTTTGTGAAACTTCATTCATAAAGAGGGATTTATCATCTTTTATAAGGAGAGCGATATTTTTTGCAATTGTCTCTAAGAGAGGGGATAACCATTCTTGATCAGATTTGGTAAAATTTCCCAGGACATGCTGATGAACAAGTTCTTTGCTTCCAGGATGACCAATTCCTATGCGTATACGACAATAGTCAGTACCACAATGGGTATCAATAGATTTAATACCATTATGTCCATTATGTCCTCCACCAATTTTTATACGGACTCTTCCTGGAGGCAGGTCTAACTCATCATAAATGATGATCAAATTCTTCAAATCTAATTTATAAAATCGCAAAGCTTCACCGATCGCTTGACCCGAGCAATTCATAAAAGTTTGCGGTTTTATAAGAAAAATTTTCTCATTATCTATGAAACCATTGGAGATTTCTGCTTGAAACTTTTTCGACCATGGAGAAAAAGAAAAAGATTGGTAAATGGCATCAACAGCCATAAAACCGATATTATGGCGGTTATTTTGATATTGTAAACCAGGATTGCCAAGACCAGCAATAAGCCACATGTGTATCTTCAGTCAAAGTATGATTAAGGGTAATGTCTCATAAATTAAGGCGGAAAAAATTTCCGCCTTTTGAGTTTTATGAAGTTTGCGTGTCTTCATCATCATTTTCTTGTTCAGAGGTTTCATCGCTGACATCCATGCCAGCAGGAGCTGCAATGGTTGCAATGGTAAAATCGCGATCTTGGATGATGGGAGTCACATCTTTGGGCAGTTGCACTGCTGAAATGTGAATAGAATCACCAATAGAGTAGCTGGAGAGATCAATTTCAATAGCTTCAGGAATAGCACTTGCTGGAGCTGTACATTCAATTTCGTGCCGAACAATATTGAGGACACCACCCTTTTTAAGTCCAGGTGCCGTATCTTCATTGAGGAAGTGGACAGGAATATTCACTTCTACAACGGATTTTGCTGAAATGCGCAAGAAATCTACATGAAGGGGAAAATCACGCACGGGATCGAGTTGATAATCTTTTGGCAAAACCATAATTTTTTGCTTGTCAAGAATAATCGTTGCAATAGTGGTACGAAAGCCACCAGCATGAATTTTGTAGAAAATTTCTTTATAGGGAACTGTTATTGCCAAAGGTGGTTGTTTTTCACCATAAATGACAGCAGGAATAAGACCGTTGCGGCGAAGTTCACGGGAGGACCCCTTACCAACCCGCTCGCGTTTTTCGGCCTTAAGAGTGTAGCTTTTGCTCATAATTTAAGTCCTTTTTACATGATTGGAGATCCTTCAAAAACAGTAATAGTTTTTGCATGGATATGAAGATATGCGCTAACCAACAGCGATCACTCCATTCTACGTTGCCTCCAAGGGTGTCTACGCAGAAGTTTGTTCTATAGTTCAAACTATTCATAGATGCAAGAGTTGTGGGAAAAATCGATGATTTCTACCGTTAAAAAGGAGGAAATGTTACAAATTACGGTGTGGATGGAGAATCAACCAATATGTGCTGGCACTGATATGTTCAAAATCAAACACTGGAGATGTTATGAAGGTTGAGATTGCCTTGGGTGAGATGTCAGAAAGTCGTGCTTTGCATAAATCGATGCCAGCACTTCTTGATTTGGAAGAATTATTGGCGACACGTCTTCTTGTACAAGGTAATTCTGGTTCAGGGAAATCACATCTTTTACGCCGTCTTCTGGAGCAAAGTGCTAAGTGGGTGCAGCATTGTGTAATTGATCCAGAAGGCGATTTTGTAACTTTGGCAGATAAATTTGGTCATGTTATTGTAGAGGCTCAACGGAGCGAACTAGAATTGACACGTATTGCGCATCGCATTCGACAACATCGGGTTTCGGTGGTATTTAATCTTGAAGGTTTGGACACTGAACAACAGATGCGTGCTGTAGGGGCTTTCCTTGGGGCACTGTTTGATGTGGAACGTGATTATTGGTATCCTATGCTTGTCGTTGTCGATGAAGCACAATTGTTTGCTCCAACTGCAGCAGGAGAAGTTTCTGATGAAGCGCGTAAAATTTCTTTGAGCGCTATGACCAATCTGATGTGTCGAGGACGTAAACGTGGTCTTGCTGGTGTTATTGCGACACAACGTTTGGCTAAGCTTGCCAAAAATGTTGCGGCTGAAGCTTCAAACTTTTTAATAGGGCGGACTTTTTTAGATATTGATATGGTGCGCGCCGCTGATCTTTTGGGGATGGATCGTCGCCAAGCGGAAATGTTTAGAGATCTTGAACGGGGAAATTTTATAGCTTTAGGCCCTGCTTTATCACGACGTCCCTTACCAATCATTATCGGTTCTGTTGAAACTTTGGCACGCTCTTCTAGCCCTAAATTAATGCCACTTCCAACAGAGCGGGATGATGTGCAAGAGCTCGTTTTTACTGCTTCACCAGAGGAAATTTTAACGCCATTTAAACAAACACGAGAGCCGATGAGGGAAAAGTCAATGCACGAGATGTTAGAGGAGGTCGTGCATAAAAAACAAGAGTTGTTAGAAGAAAACCCAAGTTTATTTCCTGAACTTTCTGATGTTGAGCGTGACGGGCAAGCAGAACATATTATTCGGGAAATTCTTGAGGATTCTGAAGCTTTTTATCGTTCAACAGCGGTGCTTTATCAAGATTTTTCAGTTCGTTGCCGTATCCATGGGATGTCAAAGGTTCCTTTTAATCTTTCACAATTTCGGCGTAAATTGGCTATTGCTCAGGCTTTTGTTGATGAACAAACGGCTGTCAGTGAACATTGGAAACATATTTTGCAGATATCAGAAAGTTTGGAAGAAGATGTTCAAGGAGTCTTCTTGAACGTGGCACAGGCCGCATTAGGGGGAAAGCCATGTCCATCTGATGCATTTTTAGCACGTCTTTATGGGACTCATTCTTTAAGCCGTGCACGCCGACTTTTAACCTACTTTGAAGAGCGTGGACTTATTGTTATTCACACGCATTTTAGTGGTCAACGTATTGTTGCCTTTCCTGATCTTGGTGTTGAAACAGCACCGGGAGACCCCAAGGAACCACTTTAACCAAATAAGCTGGAAACCGATTGTTCTGCTGCTGTCCTTGCTATTGCTTCTCCCATAAGGTCGGCAATGGGCAAAACACGAATATTATGGGTTTTCTCAATAGCTTGTGTTGGCATAATTGAATCTGTAATAACCAATTCTTTCATCTCTGAATTAGCAATTCGCTCGATTGCATTACCAGAAAGAACACCGTGCGTGATATAAGCTGTGACACTATTGGCACCATGTTTAAGCAGAGCACTTGCTGCATTGCATAAAGTTCCACCTGAATCAACAATATCATCAAGCAAAAGGCAATCTTTTCCCGATACATCTCCAATGATATTCATAACTTCTGATTCACCGGGGCTTTCGCGACGTTTATCCACAATAGCGAGCAAACTGTTCAAGCGCTTGGCAAGCGCGCGCGCGCGAACCACACCACCCACATCAGGTGAAACAACGATAACATTTTCAAGAGAATAATGCACTTTGACATCGCGAGAAATGACAGGAACAGCATAGAGATTATCCGTAGGGATATCAAAAAAACCTTGAATTTGTCCTGCATGAAGGTCTAGTGTTAAAACACGATGGGCCCCTGCTTCAGTAATGAGGTTGGCAACAAGTTTTGCAGAAATAGGAGTTCGTGGTCCTGGTTTTCTATCTTGGCGGGCATAGCCAAAATAGGGGATAACAGCTGTAATACGACGCGCAGAAGAACGACGAAGGGCATCAATCATGATGAGTAATTCCATCAAATGATCATTTGCGGGATAGGATGTAGATTGCAAAACAAAAACATCTTGTCCACGTACATTTTCATGCAGTTCTACGAAAATTTCTTGATCAGCAAAGCGCTTTACAGTTGCTTTGCCTAAGGGGATGTTCAAATAATTTGCAACATCTTCAGCTAGGCGTGGATTAGAATTTCCGCAGAAAAGTTTCATAGTAGAACCTCTGAATCATCATGGTGGGAATGCGACACGGTTTTTAATTTCTTTTTATTAAATTGCAAGAGAACAATTACAAAAGCCTTACAATTTTATCGATTATTATAAAAGAGCTATGCAGTATGTTTTCTCTTTTTCCAAAAGTTTATTACTTTTAGAGCAAAGTTTTTTCTCCATGCGGCAAAGAAATACATATTGATTAAGCTTTTTGGTTATTACTTTATAAAAATACTTTCAATATGGGGAATGTTTCATATTTAAGATGAATGAAGGGGAGTAATAAAAAGAAGTATCATCTTGCCTTCAATCATTATAACCAAACATTGAAAATGATCATAGCGAAGGCTATCATATTTTATGGGCTGGTAGATAATTTCGTGAAAAAAGCAAAGTACAATGGGGTTTATTTTTCCATTTGGGTAAAAAGTTTAGTTTTGCAGTTTTGGTATTGTTCTCAAGCATAAAAGGGGCTCATCTTTTGTTTTTCAGCATAATAGCAGAAATTTGCCGTCCGTAATCGGGTTCGTTGCGGTGTATTGCACGGCGATAGGAGAAAAAACGCTGTTCATCTTGATAGGTACAAAGCTCTACACAAGAAGCATTAACACCTGCTTCTTTGAGTTGGTTTATAATAAATGCCCATAGATTAAAATAAAAGCGATTTATTTTGTCTGTTTTTAAAAAATATTTTTGGTATTTGCTGTGGTAATCAATAAATTGGTCGTAAAATTCATTTGTTACTTCATAGTGATAAGGGCCAATACAAGGTCCAAGGACTGCTGTTATTGATTGTCTTTTGGCTCCTTGTTTTTCCATAACAGCAATTGTTTTCTCGATAATTCCATTTAAGCTTCCACGCCAGCCAGCATGAGTTGCAGCGATGACTCTAGCTTGTGGATCAGCAAACAGAATGGGTCCGCAATCTGCTGTAAGAACCCCAATAACGAGTTCTGGGGTGGTTGTAACCAGAGCATCAGCTTGAGGAGGTGCACCGATAGTTGCTTGATGAGCTACGACAACGTTACAGGAGTGTATTTGATTAACTGTGACTAAATTTTGCGCTTCAATAGAAAAATAATTGGCAATCAAAAGACGATTCTGTACAATATATTCAAGTTGATCATTTGAACCTTTCCCAACATTAAGACTATGATAAAGATTTTTTGAAACACCACCTTGACGTGTAAAAAATCCATGTTTTATTCCATGGGGGTGTAAAGTAGAAAGATTTTTTGCAAGAATGGGATGAGGGATAGATTTCATAAAAGTTCCTTATGGAGATTATTTAAAGTGAGGATGGAGATGTTCATATTTGTCAATGAATATTTCAGATAATGATGTGCTTATTGACAAAAGCGCCGATCATTAAAATTGGGGAGGTATGGAGATATTTTTATCACTGAAATGTAAAACTTTAAATAATTTTCCCATCTGATCTGGACTAGCGAGCCGTTCGATGTCTTGGCGGATTTTGTCTTGCAAAGGAGCACTTTTGCCAACTCCAAGCTGGTTTGCGCGCTCCAGTAGCCCCATTTTAAAAAGAAATTCTCCTTGCTCTAAGATTTCAGCAAAACAGCCCTGTTCAAGAGCTATGTTTTTTAAAAAAGAAAAATCAACATGGGATGTTAAATCATGTTCACCAGGGGCATCAAAAACATCACGAAATCTATGTTTTGAGAGTGCTTGCAAGGTATCGCCAAAGGCAAGCTCACAAGCACCATAGTCGATAAGTAAAGCAGAACCTGTCACTTGCACTAAATGGTGGCTGATTTGTTGCATGAATTGATGCCGTAAGGGGGCATGTTCAAAAATTGTTCCGTCAGGCACTTTAGAACAATAGGTTTGTAGACAAGAAGAGGGAAGTTTATGCGGGGCAGCAATAAAGATGAAATCTCCATTTTGATTGACTGTAATGCGGCGCTCTTTCCATTCTCCATTGACTTTAATATATTGGTTGATAGGGAGTGTATCGAGAAATTCATTAGCAATGAGGAAGAGAGGATTTGAAGGAATTTGATTAAAATTTTCAATGCTATGGATTTGTTTTTGATAAGAGAAAAGGCGCTTTTTTTGTTCTTTTGCAAGTTTTTTGCTTATTTCGATCAGAAAAATTTCAGCAGCATTAAATGCCGTTTGAGAGAGCTTTTGGATAGTTCGCAAAATGTCATCCATCAAAGTTCCTCGTCCTGGACCTATTTCAGCGAGAATAAAAGGGTGAGGGCACCCTTGAGCTTTCCAGCTTGCAAGAGTCCAAATGCCAATCATCTCTCCAAATAATTGGCTTATTTCAGGTGCTGTAATGAAATCACCAGCATGTCCAAAAGGGGTTTGTGTGTGATAATAACCAAATTGGGGATCGGTGAGTGCCAACGTCATATATTGGCTAACAGTGATTGGTCCATTAAGGACAATAATTTCTTTAATTTTTTCTTTGAGATTGGCCATTTTCTGTCGGTTTATATTTAAAGGCGTGGAGAAGAAGATAAAACCCTACAAGAAGCATGGGAAGAGATAAAGCCATGCCATAGGTAAAACCAGTAGAATGGAAAAGAGTCGAAAACCATTCTGGATCTTCTTGAGGCGCACGGTAAATTTCAGAAATGCTGCGTGTTACTGCGTAGCCTATAATAAATGTTCCTGATACAGTACCGGGACGTTTTAATGCTTTGAACCCAAAAATAAGAAGACACAGGATGATGAAGAGAAGAAATCCTTCCATAAATGCTTCGTAAAGCTGGCTTGGATGGCGCGGTAAATAGTAAGGATCGAGAGGAAAACAAACAGCCCAAGGACGTGTAGTAATATTACCCCATAATTCTTGGTTAATGAAGTTGCAGATTCGTACAATGCCGATACCAATAGGAGCACCTGCAGCAATGATATCAAACATGGCTCGTATGTTAATACGATTTTTACGGGCAAACCAGATCATAGCAATGATAATACCAATAAGTCCGCCATGAAAGGACATTCCCCCATCCCATACGGCAATAATAGCACTTGGATGGTTAAAATAGTAAATGGGATCCCATACAAGAACTTGTCCTAAACGCCCTCCGACAACAACACTTATGGCAGACCAGACAACAAAATCTCCGATTTTTTCTTTATCCATAGGAGGATAGTTTCTATACCATAGAGATGTTTTTTTTAATAATTTTTGCGCATACCACCAAGCAAAAAGAATACCCAGCACGTAACCAAGTCCATACCAATGAAGTGTTATGGGACCTAGCTGGATAATAACAGGATCAAGAAAAGACGGAAAAGCAATGGTTGGACAAGACAAATTGTTCATGAGTTAAGCATCTTACATTATACGAGATGAATATGAAGTGACTCTGATGGTCAGAAATGACAGATGAATACACAATGGTCAAGTCAGTAGGGAGGCTAGTCAGAAAGGGAGATAGATTTCCACTGATTTATCGCGGTAAAAAATATGGTGATAAAAGGAATATTAAAAAATCTTAAACAAAATCATTATGAAAAATCTGCACAGTATGTAAAATATAGAGTAAAAGGAACAAATTACAGTATCTAAATGTTATGAGAATACGCTATAATGCGTGCGTCAATAATTAAAATTTAAGGAAAAAGGTTATGCGTAATGGATCAAATCGTATTCTTGATGAATTAGCAAAATTAGCAACGGATGCTGCTGACGTTGCGCAAGGCATACGACGTGAAGCTGGAACAGCTTTTCGTGTGCAGGCTGAAAAGATAGCAAACAAACTTGATCTTGTTTCTCGCGAAGAGTTTGAGACTTTTAAGGAGATGGTGCTGAAAATCCATGCTGATAACGCTGATTTGAAAAGACGCCTTGATGATTTAAAAAAAGATGATTAAAAAAAACGCAGACACAAAAAAGTAAAATAGTTTAAAAAAAAGAATCTTCAAAAAAATATCCCCAATTTTTCAATATGATGCGTGAAACTAAAAAATGCTTAATCTTGAGTCTGTTAGAGCGGAGCATTTGTTTATTTTTGATTTTTTTTTGGGTAAAGTACATTTTTTTGAATCAGGGGGGCTGGCGCTATGAAATTGTATCAATACACTGAAAAGACTTGATGATTCGTTTTATGACTATCAGGTTGCCCTAAACAGCGCGATTGTGTTCTGGGTGTTTGTGTACTGTCGATGTTTTTATGTGTATTTGTTTGGTGTAAAGGTTCTGATTGTAGCAAAATATTGTTACAGTTGAGACGGTTTATATTCTGTTGACAATGTTTTAAGATGATTGAGGATTGTGATGAGGCTTGCATTTTGCGCCACAGAAAGAAAAGAGCACCCTGTTGACTTTATCGAACAGATTGCCTGTGAATATGATTGGTCGTTTGAGCGGGATGCACAAGATGAAATTAGCGTTTGTGTGGAAGGAAAACGCGCAAACTATCGTCTTGCTTTTTCATGGATGGAAGAGCATGAAGCACTTCATTTAGCTTGTTCGTTTGATCTCTCTATTAAAAATGCTCGAACAGCTGAAATACAGCGCTTATTGCTAGCAATTAATGAAAAGTTGTTGTTGGGACATTTTGATTACTGGCAAAGGAATAATTCAGTTATTTATCGACAAGGTCTTCTTTTGGCTGGTGGGATGCATCCATCTCATATACAGGTTGAAACATTGTTGATACATGCACTTAAAGCCTGTGAAAGCCATTATGTTGCATTTCAGATGGTTGCTTTGTCGGGAGAAAGTGCTTACAAGGCACTACAGTACACTTTGTTTGAAACTGTAGGGAATGCCTAAAATATACAGTCTGTTATTTTTACAGACGGTTTGCGGAAATATTGCTCATAGGGGGACATCAAGAATAGCGCGCACTCCCCCGAGTGGGCTCTCATCTAATTGTATATTGCCACCATGGCTGCGTGCTATGTCTTGAGCAATAGAAAGACCAAGTCCTGTTCCACTTGCATCTTGATTTCGCGCTTTATCAAGTCGAAAGAATGGCTTAAAAACTTCTGTGCGCATATCTTCATGAATTCCAGGTCCATTATCATCGATTATCAATATAAAAGATTCTTGTTGAGAGTTAGCGGTTAGTTTAACAGTCGTGCCGTAACAAAATGCATTTGTTACAAGATTGCTGACTAAGCGTGTGAAAGCACGGGGACGTACTTGTATTTCTGTAGGACCTTCAATGGTGTAAGAAAATTGACGTTTGTGAAGACGAGCATCGGTGGAGAATTTTTGCATAAGAGCATTTAAATCAAAAGTCTTGACACTTTCACTTCCTTCACCACGAGCAAAAGCAAGATAATCTTCTAACATATTTTGCATGTCACTTACATCTTGCTCAAGCGGTTTAATATCAAAGTCAGTATTTACTAATGCCAGCTGAAGTTTAAAGCGTGTAAGAATGGTTCTTAAATCATGACTTACTCCTGAGAGCATCATGGTGCGTTGTTCGATTTGGCGTTCAATACGTTCTCGCATACGTAAAAAAGCGATGCCTGCACGACGGACTTCATCAGCTCCTTGTGGTTGAAATCCTTTTGGTAAAGGACGACCGCGTCCAAAGCTTTCTGCTGCTTCAGCCAATTGTTGAATCGGTTTGATTTGATTGCGTAAAAAGTAAATTGCTATCAGCAATAAAACAAGAGCTGTTCCTACCATCCAGCTTAAAAAAATAGCAGTATTGGAAGCATAGGCTTGGCTGCGTGGAGCAAAGACGCGTAAGATGTTGTGACCAAGGTGGATACGGATTTCAACAAGATCAGAATCTCCTACGGTATCGATCCAGAAGGGACGGTTAATTTGGCGGGTGATTTCTTCACTTAAAAAATAGTCAAGAATTGCAAAAAATGGCTTAGGTCCTGGAGGGGGTAAGGAGGTAGGAGATAGAATAGAAATATTTAATCCCATACGTTGTTGTGCAATACGCTTGATATCTTCATAGTTATCTTGTTGGGGATATGTTTCAAGAATATCAATAATGGCTGAAATATCATGCACGACAGCCGTTGAAAGACGCTCGGTTACCATTTGCCAATGGCGTTCCATAAAGACATAAGCAATGACCGTTTGCAGAAGCACCATGGGAGCAATGATAATGATCAAAGAGCGAGCATAAAGCCGTTTAGGCATTTTTTTCGTTAACCATCGAAGAAAAAATCTTAAAGGTTTGATCATTCTTGTGCCTATTCAATAGAGAGTTTATACCCTATTCCTCGCACGGTTTGGAGCCATATAGGCAGTGCTGGGTTTTTTTCGATTTTACGACGAAGGCGGTTGATCTGCACATCAATGGCACGTTCACCTATATTGCTGTCATCGGTCGCGAATTTATGGCGCGGAATTGTGTCGCCTGCATTTTCGGCAAAAATGATCATCATTTCTTGTTCTTTATCTGTTAATTTAATAATTTCTCCTCCTTTTTTGAGTTCGCGTCGTGAAATTGAAAATATATAAGGACCAAAAACTATTTGCTCAATTTTGGGTTGGTGAGGGGGAAAACCACGTCGTAAAATGGCGTTGATGCGAAGGAGAAGTTCACGAGGGTCAAACGGCTTAGCCAGATAATCATCTGCCCCTGCTTCTAATCCACGGATACGATTGTCTATTTCTGATAAAGCTGTTAACATAAAGATAGGGACATCTTTTGTTTGGCGGAGTGAATGAGTGAGATCAATACCGTTTTCGCCAGGCATCATGACATCAACAATAAGAAGATCAAAATCTAAACTTACTAACAGTCGTCTTGCTTCATTCGCATTAGCTGAAACTGAAACACGAAATCCATTTTTAATGAGAAACTGAAATAAAAGATTGCGAATACGTGTATCGTCATCAATCACAAGAAGGTGAGGGGCATCGTCACACAAAACTTGAACGTGATTGCTCATTCTTAAAAAAACCTTGATAAAAATTTAGTTTACACAAAATGCAAGTTTACATAAGTTGTATAAAGCTGTCGAGCAGCACCTTTACCTTAAAGGAAAGAAAGTTTTATTTATAAATTTAAAAAAGTTATTTTTGAAAAGGATATTATGGGTAGTCTTAATATACATATTATTCCAGTTACGACATTCCAACAAAATTGCACTTTGCTTTTTGATAGTGAATGTAAAACGGGGGTTCTCGTTGATCCTGGTGGTGATTGGCCACGAATTCAAGACGTAATCGAAAAGAATGGTGTTATCGTTGAGGCTATTTGGATAACACATGGTCATTTTGATCATGTAGGAGCAGCAATGCAAGTGAAAGAAGCGCTTAATGTAAAAATTATCGGTTCACATCGCGATGATAAGCCTGTGATGGATGCCGTGAGCGAAAGCGCAAAAAATTATGGCATCACTGATGCTTGCATTTGTATTCCTGATCGATGGTTAGAAGATGGTGAGTGCGTTCATTTTGCTGGACATGTGTTTAAGGTTTTTCACACCCCAGGACATTCCCCTGGTCATGTTATTTATTTCAATAAAAAAGAGCGCTTAGCCCTCTTGGGTGATGTTCTCTTTCGTGGTTCTATTGGACGTACGGACTTCCCCTTCTGTTCTTATGAAAAATTGATGCAATCTCTTCGAGAAAAAGTTTTACCCTTAGGCGATGATGTTTGTTTTATCTGTGGGCATGGTCCCAAAAGTAGCATAGGC